>CAQBGY010000039.1 GCA_948759685.1 uncultured Eubacterium sp. | reverse complement strand
TGTAGGGGAGTGACTTTTCTGCTGAAGAAATACAGACAGAGAATAAATAATTATGAATAATCAAGTAACTATTTGTATGTAAAAGAGCCGGAAGGTATTTTCTTTCGGCTCTTCATTTGCGTAATCGGGCAGGAGTCAGCCTGCTCAATTTATAAAACTTATATAAAATACAGATATTAACAGAAAAGTAACAAATTATTCAATAATTAATGGTTAAAATATAATAATTAGGTAGTATATTCATAGACAGTTAATAGTTAACATAACAATGACTATTATTTATCAATACAGGTTATAGCAAATAATGGAGGTAATTGTATGAATATCAGTAAGTTTACACAAAAGTCCATTGAGGCGATACAGAATACAGAGAAAATCGCCAGTGAATATGGAAATCAGGAAATTGATCAGGAACATTTACTGTATGCGTTAATAAATCTGGATGACAGCCTGATTATGAAACTGATTGAAAAAATGGAAATACAGCCGGAGCATTTTAGAAACAGAGTAGAACAGGCTATCGCAAAGCGCACTAAGGTACAGGGCGGTAATATGTTTATGAGTCAGGCACTCAATGATGTTCTGATACATGCAGAAGATGAAGCAAAGAGAATGGGAGACGAATATGTTTCCGTGGAACATTTATTTTTGATGCTGATTGCAAAACCCAATAAAGAAGTCAAAGAAATTTTTAAAGAGTATGGAATTACAAGAGAAAGATTTCTTGGTGTGTTAGAGGAAGTAAGAGGTAATGTGCGTGTCACATCGGATAATCCCGAAGGGACATATGATGCATTAGGAAAATATGGACAGGATTTAGTAGAGAGAGCAAGAAGCCAAAAACTGGATCCGGTTATCGGAAGGGACTCAGAGATAAGAAATGTCATCCGTATACTTTCCAGAAAGACGAAAAATAATCCGGTGTTAATTGGCGAGCCGGGTGTTGGTAAGACAGCGGCAGTGGAAGGTCTGGCACAGCGTATTGTCAAAGGAGATGTTCCTGATGGATTAAAGGACAAAAAGATATTTTCCTTAGACTTAGGAGCATTGGTGGCAGGAGCAAAATACCGCGGAGAGTTTGAGGAACGTCTGAAAGCAGTTTTGGAAGATGTAAAAAGCAGTGATGGAGAGATTATTTTATTTATTGATGAGCTGCACACAATCGTAGGAGCGGGAAAAACGGACGGTGCCATGGATGCAGGTAATATGTTAAAGCCGATGCTTGCCCGTGGAGAGTTACATTGCATTGGTGCAACAACATTGGATGAATATCGTCAATATATCGAAAAGGATAAGGCATTGGAGAGACGTTTCCAGCCGGTTATGGTTAGTGAACCTACTGTGGAGGACACAATTTCGATATTGCGTGGACTCAAAGAACGGTATGAAGTATTTCATGGTGTAAAAATTCAGGATGGTGCTTTAGTCAGTGCGGCAACATTGTCTGACAGATATATTACGGACAGATTTTTGCCGGATAAGGCGATTGACTTAGTAGATGAGGCATGTGCATTGATTAAAACAGAGATGGATTCCATGCCGACAGAAGTAGATGAACTGAGAAGAAAAGTCATGCAGCTGGAAATTGAAGAAGCAGCTTTGAAGAAGGAAAATGATAATCTAAGCATGGACAGATTACAGGAACTTCAAAAAGAGTTGGTAGAGCTTCGTGATATGTACCAGAATAAGAAAGTTACATGGGAGAATGAAAAAAATTCTGTCAACAAACTGCAAGAACTTCGGGAACAGGTAGAGCAGGTAAAGAAAGATATCGAAAAAGCACAAAATGATTATGATTTGGACAAGGCTGCACAGCTACAGTATGGTACATTGCCTGATTTGCAAAAGCAGTTACAGGCAGAAGAAGAAAAAGTAGGTGCGAAGGATTTGTCTCTTGTGAGGGAAAGCGTAACGGATGAGGAGATTGCAAGAATTATATCCCGCTGGACCGGTATCCCTGTAGCAAAACTGACTGAGACAGAAAGAAATAAGACACTGCATCTGGACGAAGAACTGCACAAGAGAGTTATCGGTCAGGACGAGGCAGTGACAAAGATTACAGAATCGATTATCCGTTCCAAAGCAGGAATCAAAGACCCGAGCAAACCAATTGGCTCCTTCTTATTTCTTGGTCCTACAGGTGTAGGCAAAACAGAACTGGCAAAGGCGTTGGCAGAAAGTCTGTTTGATGACGAGAGTAATATTGTAAGAATTGATATGAGTGAGTACATGGAGAAATACAGTGTGTCCCGTCTCATAGGAGCGCCTCCGGGATATGTAGGATATGATGAGGGAGGACAGCTGACAGAGGCAGTGCGCAGGAAACCATATTCTGTTGTATTGTTTGACGAGGTGGAAAAAGCACATCCTGATGTGTTCAATGTATTGCTTCAAGTGTTAGATGATGGCAGGATTACGGATTCTCAGGGAAGAACTGTAGACTTTAAGAATACGATTCTCATTATGACTTCTAATATTGGTTCGTCATTCCTGTTAGAGGGTATTGATGAGGAAGGCAATATTAAAGATGAAAATCAGGAACTGGTAATGAATGATTTGCGTGGACATTTCAGACCGGAGTTTCTAAACCGTCTGGATGAAATCGTAATGTTTAAACCGTTGACAAGAAGTAATATCGGCGGCATTGTTGATTTGATTGTTGCAAATCTGAATCAACGACTGGCAGATAAAGATTTGAAAATCTGCCTGACAGATGCAGCGAAAAAGTATGTTGCAGACAATGGTTATGATCCGGTGTATGGTGCAAGACCTTTAAAGAGATACCTGCAAAAGAATGTGGAAACATTGGCAGCAAAGGTTATTTTAGAGGGTAAAGTTAATATGGGTGATACGATAATCTTTGATGTGGACAATAACCAGTTAGTTGTAAAATAAGATTTTAAATGTGATAGATTTTTGAAATCAAAATCATAGCATAGTTTTTTATTATAAATTAATAAAAAGCTATGCTATTTTGGTTATACCAGATAGGTAGAAGAAGTTCGATATGTGAAATTAAGGGGAAATACAAAATGATAAAGAAGATTTCAAAAGTTCTAAGGATGTTCACATTTTTACTAGTATTAATGTTGTTAATGATAATTGTTACAAATATTTTTGTGCCGACTTATGTACAATGGAGATGGGATAGTGACAGCACTACAAATTCATTTTATGAGTTGGAAAAAGATACAGTAGATGTACTGGTAGTTGGACCGAGTGTCAGTGCAGCAGCGATTAATCCTATGGAATTATATAAAAAACAGGGGATTTGCTCTTATAACCTGTCTATTATTCATGAGCCGATGATTGGTACATATTATTGGTTAAAAGAAGCATGTGAAACACAGAATCCTAAATTAGTAGTGGTGGAGATACAAATAGGAGCACGAAAAAATCCCAAAAAAGAAGAGCGTTTCAGACTATGTTATGATTATATGCGTTTTGGAAAAAACAAAATTGAGATGGCACAGAAGTATTGCGAGTATGATGATGAAGCAAATATTGTAGAATACCTTTTTCCGATGACAATGTTTCATGACAGATGGAAAGAGTTTACGGAATTAAATTATATAGAAAATAAGTCATCTACCAGAGGATTTAATGCATTGGTGAGAACTTATAAAAAAGGTTTTGATGGAACGGATATGTCAAGCGAAGATATGCCGGAGCAGTACAGTGAGATAGATTACGAATATTTAGAAAAAACAATTAAATTTTGTCAGGAACAAAAAATGGAAGTTCTTCTTTTAAGGACGCCGGACCCTACATGGACTGTTGAAAAACACAATGTTATAGAGAGGTGCGCAGAAAAATATGATGTTTCTTTTTTAGACTGCAATGAGAAAAGTACTTTTGAGAAAATAGGAATTGACTGGAAAGTCGATGGGAATGATTCGCAGCATTTGAATTATCATGGAGCGAGTAAATTTACAAAATATCTGGGAGAATATTTAACAGACAATTATGAATTAGAGGACCATCGGGGAGAAAAGGAAGAGGAAAAACTGGGATACGATTTTGAAGGATATAAAAGATATATGGATAATTCGAAAGAGTTGGAAAAACAAATAAAGGCAGGAAAACAATTGTGGAAAGAATAAAATAAAATGGAAAGCCATGATATGCGAGATTATAAAATAATCTTACGTATCATGGCTTTTAAAATGCATATAAAAATAATGTTGACAAATTATATTTTTAGAATATAATGAATATATGAATAGTTGTTCATATGTTATAAAAGGAGAGCGTGATATGAAGGAAAAAATACAAAATTGTGGTGGGGAACATCATCATAATGAAGTGATAGAAAAGATATCAGTTAATATGCCGGACGAAGGAACGCTTTGTGATCTGGCGGAGTTTTTTAAGGTGTTTGCGGATTCTACCAGAATAAAAATATTATATGCATTATCCAGTGGAGAATTATGTGTATGTGATATATGGCAGAGTCTGGGACTCACACAGTCGGCAGTATCGCATCAGCTGAGAATATTAAAACAGATGCGGCTGGTTAAGTATAGAAAAGAAGGAAAAACAATATATTATTCACTGGATGATAATCATATTCAGTCCATATTAAATGGTGGATTGGAACATGTTATGGAGTAATTAAGAAGAAAGGGAAGGTAGAGATATGCAGTTAATGGAAAAAATTCTAAATAGAAAAAATGAGCATCATACAGATATTGGTGGACATCATCATAATCATGAGCATTGTCATGATGAACATTGTGCATATGAGCATAATCATGATAGACATGGGCACCAGCATGGACATGGATGCGATTGTTGTGAAGATGGCATAGAAATTGACAGAAGAAAAACAATTGCCGGTGTTGCAGTATTTATTGCAGCTTTTGTTATTTTTCATATTCCGGGGTTGTTTGAATCATTTGGAGAGCAGACAAGAGATACGATAGAGTTAATTGTTTTCCTGTTAATTTATCTGGTAACTGCTAGAGATATTGTGGTAAATGCAATTAAGAATCTGTTTAAGGGAAAAGCGTTAGATGAACAGTTTTTGATGTCTATTGCAAGCCTTGGAGCTTTCTTTGTAGGCGAATATCCGGAAGGATGTGCAGTGATGTTGTTTTACATGGTAGGCGAATTGTTTCAGGACTATGCAGTGGATAAGTCTAGAAAGTCTATTACAGAGTTAATGGATATCAGACCGGATTATGCGAACCTTTTAAGAAAAGATGGAAGCATGGAAAAGGTAAATCCTGATAAGGTGAAAGTAGGAGATGTGATTGTCGTAAAACCGGGAGAAAAAATTCCGTTAGACGGAACAATCATTGAAGGGCAGGGGAGTTTGGATACATCCAGTCTCACAGGAGAGAGCCTGCCGAGAGAAGTAATGTCAGGGCAATCTGTTATAAGCGGCTCTATTAGTATTAGTGGTGCTTTGACGATACAGGTTACAAAGGTCTTTGGTGAATCTACAGTTTCTAAAATTTTGGAATTGGTAGAGAATGCAGGCAGTAAAAAGGCAAAAACCGAAAAATTTATTACCCGATTTGCAAAGATTTATACACCGATTGTTGTAGGGCTGGCACTTGCATTGGCAGTGATTCCACCACTTGTAAATGTTGCTATGGGAGCAGATATTGCGGATTTTTATGGTGTGTGGAATGACTGGATTTACAGAGCATTAACATTTTTGGTAATTTCCTGCCCATGTGCATTGGTAGTTTCTGTGCCACTGAGTTTTTTTGCAGGCATTGGTGCAGCATCTACAAAAGGAGTGCTGATAAAAGGAAGTGATTATTTAGATCAGATTGCCAAATGCAGTACAGTGGTTTTTGATAAAACAGGAACTTTGACAGAGGGAAAATTTAAAGTGACAAAGATTCAGTCAAAGACGGATGACATTGTATTTTTACAAATGGCGGCGATTGCAGAAATGTATTCTAATCATCCGATTGCGAAATCTTTGAAAGAAGAATTGAAAGTAAGAGATGCCAAAACTTATTATGAAATAGAAAACAGACAGAGAGAGATTAAAATAGAAGAGATTCACGGAAAAGGCGTGAAGGCAGTTCTGGATGAAAGTACAATTTTGGCAGGAAATGAAAAACTGATGGAAGCTTTTCAGATAAATTGTGAAAAGACAGGGGTGGCTGGTACGATTGTTCATGTAGCTGTAGACAATCAATATCTTGGATATGCAGTAATTGAAGACAGTATTAAGAGTACTTCTAAAGAAGCAGTAAAGAAACTGAAAGAACTTGGGATTGATAATATTGTCATGCTGACAGGAGATAGAAAGGAAATTGCAGAAAAGATTTCTGAGAGCCTGTATCTGGATATGGTATATTCGCAACTTCTTCCGGCAGATAAAGTTACGCATGTTGAAAAACTGCTTGAAACAAGTCACGGTTTGGTTTTCGTAGGAGATGGAGTCAATGATGCTCCGGTTCTCGCCAGAGCAGATGTTGGAATTGCAATGGGAGCAATGGGAAGCGATGCGGCGATTGAGGCGGCAGATATTGTGCTGATGGATGATAACCCTTTAAGCATCGCAAAAGCAATTAAAATTGCAAGAAAGACCCTTGCCATTGCAAAAGAGAATATTGTTTTTGCATTGGCAGTAAAAGTAATTGTACTTTTATTGGCGGCAATGGGTATTGTGTCAATGTGGGCAGCGGTGTTTGCAGATGTCGGCGTCTGTGTGATAGCGATTTTGAATGCAATGAGAGCAGCAAAATAAGACTGTTTGAGAGAATGAAAGAAAAGTTTTACGCATAGAATAACTAATAAATGTTTATGGATTTGTTGTGAAAAAGAATTTAATTTTATTATTATTAGTTGTTTTAAACATTACTGTATGGTATATAGGAAGAAGTGAAGTAAAAGAACCTGAGAAGTTTGAAAAGGTAGAAAGCAGAGATGCTGTTCAGGCAGGGGTGGCGAGTGACCAGATGAGTGAAAAACCAAAGGTTGCGATTACTTTTGATGATGGACCGAGTACGGTATATACAGAGATACTATTAGATGGATTAAAAGAACGTGGTGTTAAGGCTACGTTCTTTTTGACGGGAAGGGAGATTCAGTACAGTGAAGATGTTGTCCGAAGAATGAGTAAAGAGGGACATATTGTAGGAAATCATACATATTCACATATTGATTTGAAAAGAAGTAATTACGAAACTTCTAAAGAGGAAATTGAAAAGACAAATAAGTGTATTAAAAGAGTGACAGGAAAAACACCTAAGTATATTCGCCCGCCCTATGGTGATTGGGATGACAGACTGTTGGAAGAGACAGATATGTCTATCGTGTTGTGGAGTGTGGATCCGGAAGACTGGAAGGACCAAAATGCAGGTATTGTTGCAAGGCGTGTTATAAAGAATACAAAACCGGGGGATATTATTCTTTTACATGATATTTTTAAAACATCTGTAAATGCAGCGTTTATTATAATTGACGAACTGCAGAAGAAAGGTTATGAATTTGTAACGATTGATAAAATCGACAGTGCAAAGGTCATCAGTAAAAATCAATAAAATAGGAATGTAAAAGTAAATATGAAAATTCAGCGAAACATGTTGTGAAAAGATAGTGCCAATGTTATACTGTTGGAAGTATACAACAAGAAAAGGGGAAGTTATGTTAGGAAAATATTTAATTGTGTTTTTAATTTCAATGGTGCCGATTGTAGAATTAAGAGGGGCGCTTCCGTATGCAGCAGTCTTTGGCCTGCCTATGACGCCATCATATATTATTTGCGTAATTGGAAATATGCTGCCGGTTCCGTTTATATTTTTCTTTGCACGAAAGGTATTAATCTGGGGAGCAGATAAAAAGTTTATCGGACCGTTTTTTTCATGGTGTCTTGATAAAGGTGAGCGTGGTGGAGAGAAACTAAAAGCAAAAGCAGGGCGTGGTCTTTATGTTGCATTATTATTATTTGTAGGAATACCACTTCCTGGTACCGGAGCATGGACCGGTACATTGGCAGCCAGTTTTTTAGATATGGACTTTAAGAAGAGTGTCCTTGCCTGTATGGGAGGAGTTCTGCTTGCAGGAGTTATTATGGGAGTGTTAAGTGCGTTGGGAGTATCAGCGTTTAATGCTGCTTTCTAATGAGGAGTTTTTATGAGCAAAAAACAAATGAATTATAATTATATGTATAAAGGACAGAAGAATCAACAGGCGAATACCGCATATGAAAAATATACACCGGGAACAGTAGGAAAGATTGCGATGGCAATTACAGCACCTTCAGCAATTATTTCGTTTATTTCTGTTATGGTTGCAGTGTTTGGTATGATACAGGCACTGATAGTGACATTTTTTACTTTTATTATTTCGTTAGTTGGTGCGATTGTGATTGCAGTGGATATTGTGCGGTTTAACCGTAAGCAGAAGAAAGCTGCAGGAGTTACTAATGAGCCAAAAGAGATGGATATTATGCGTATTGTACATATGCTGATAGGCATTGGCGTAGGTGTGATTATCGGCTATTTAATCTGGGGAGCAAAGTATAGATAAGATTTTATTGATTATTATAGAAAAGAACAGGAGATTGTTATGAGCGATTTACCAAAAGACCTGGTAATGCTGTTGAGCGTTGTGAATACAAATCTAAGGGATTTTTATTCTGACTTGGAAGAATTTTGCAGGGCAAAAGATGTTAATAAAGATGAACTGGTTTGTAAGTTAGCGACGATTGGTTACGAATATGATAAAGAAACAAATCAGTTTCGGTAAGAGTACTTTTGTACCTATAAGAGGTGGAGGAGTTTATTATGTTAAGACCAACTGCAATCCAAGTAGAAGCAACTTGTGAATATAAGATATTGGTAACATTTGATAATGGAGAAAAAATGCTTTGATGTTGAGCAGTATATAAAGGGTGATTGGTATGGCAAACTACGGTCTTTTGAATATTTTAAATGTGTAACTACAGATGGTTATACTGTTGTATGGCCGGATGGGCAGGATATATGTCCGGATGAACTGTATGAGTTAGGAAAAACGACATTATGAGATTGTCTGATAAAAAATGTCCCTCAGAATAGCAGAGGCGCAGAATGGTACATATTCTTTTGATTCTACGCCTTGCAAGAGAGTTCGCTTGCGAACTCTTTATTTATTCTATAGGAAAGTTCTCTGAATTTCCTATAGAATAAATACGCTCCGCTAAGGATGCGCAGCTCGCGGAGATGTAGTTATGCTAACGCAACCGCTCGCGCGCGAAGGGTCGCAAGCGACACTTTATTTATTATAAAATTTAATGTATAATTAAGTAAGATAATAAGCAAGATAATAAGTAAGTTATTTTGATTAGAAGGAGAATAAATTGGATAAATATATACCACCTTTTACAATAACAAATAAGATGCTGTCTTATGTTTCTTCTATATCGGAAAAAATAGGAGAAATTAATTTTATGCATGACTTAGAAACAAAGCCACATTTACGTCGGAATAACAAAATAAAGTCAATATACGCATCCTTGAAGATTGAGGCAAATTCATTAACACTTGGACAAGTAAGAGATGTAATAAATAATCACCTTGTACTCGGAGAGAAAAGAGAAATACAGGAAGTAAAAAATGCTTATATGGCTTATGAAAAGTTGTCAGAAATTAATCCATATAGTGTGAAACACTTAAAGGATTATCATGCAATTATGACCAAGTATATTGTTGAGGAATCAGGAACTTTCAGACAAGGAGATGAAGGGGTGTTTAGTGGGGATAAATGTATTTTTGTTGCACCACCACCGCGTTTGGTTGCCGGATTGATTAAAGATTTATTTGATTGGATGAAGCGTGAGAAAGATACGATACATCCTTTAATATTATCGGCAGTATTCCATTATGAATTTGTGTTTATACATCCGTTTTCAGATGGTAATGGAAGAATGGCAAGGCTTTGGCATACAGCAATATTAGCAAAATGGAAATCTGTTTTTGAATATATTCCAATTGAAAGTCAGATTGAAAAATTTCAGGATGAATATTATGCTACAATTGATATATGCAATAAAGAAGCGAATTCTAACTATTTTATTGAATTTATGTTGGAACAAATAGATAAAATATTAGATGAGGTAATTGGGCAGGTAGAACAAGAAAATGAAATGGTATCTGAATATGTAAAGAAAATGCTAAATGTGATGGAGTATGATGTTCCATACACTGCCATTACTATTATGAACAAATTGGGAATAGCCTCAAAAGAAACATTTAGAAAGAATTACATGAACCCGGCTTTGGATTTAAAACTGGTAGAGATGACAGTTCCGGACAAACCGAGAAGTAGAAATCAAAGATATGTTAAAAAATAATAGAGCTCATATTGACGATTATTATAAATAGTCAATATGAGCTTCTTTTCTATCTTTTGCTCAGTGACACATATTCTGTTTTCTTTGCCACATTCTTATATGCCGGACGAATAATCTTTCCGGCGTTAATAATCTCTTCCAGACGGTGTGCGCTCCAGCCTGCCATTCTTGCAGCTGCAAAAAGCGGAGTATATAATTCATCAGGAAGTCCTAACATGGAATAAACAAATCCACTGTAGAAATCCACATTAGCACTGACTCTTTTTTGTCTGTTGTGAGATTTAGAAATAATTTCCGGTGCAAGTCTTTCAACATTTTCATAAAGTTTTAACTCATCAGTACGTCCTTTTTCAATCGCCAGTTTTTCTGTAAAGCTTTTTAATAGTCTGGCTCTTGGGTCGGATATTGCATATACAGCATGACCGATACCATAGATAAGACCGGATTTATCATAAAGGCGTTTGTCTAATATGCCACGCAGGTAACTTTTAATTTCTTCATCGTCATTCCAGTCATCAATCGTTTCTTTCATATTGTCAAACATATGCTTTACCTTGATATTTGCACCACCATGTTTCGGACCTTTTAGTGAACCAAGGGAAGCGGCGATAGCAGAATAAGTATCTGTTCCGGAAGAAGATACAACATGGGTTGTGAAAGTAGAATTATTTCCACCACCATGCTCTGCATGTAAAACTAAAGCTAAATCTAATATTCTAGCCTCCAGTTCTGTATAAGAACTGTCCGGGCGTAATAATCTTAACATATTTTCTGCTGTAGAAAGTTTAGGGTCCGGATTAATAATATGTAAGTTGTCGCCATAGTGGTAATGTCTCATGGCCTGATAACTATATACAGAAATCAAGGGAACTCTGGATATAAGGCTTAAACTCTGACGAAGAACATTTGGTACAGAAGTATCATCAGGATTGTCGTCCCAGGAATACAGGGATAAAACACTTCTTGCCAACTGATTCATCATATCAGAACTCGTTGCCTTCATAATAATGTCTCTTACAAAAGAAGTAGGAAGTGTTCGGTATTCTGCCAAAACATTATTAAAATTTTCTAAACGCTTTTGATTCGGTAATTCTCCAAAGAGAAGAAGATATGTTACTTCCTCAAAACCAAATCTTTTTTCTTCTATAAATCCTTTTACAATCTCCTCAATGTTAATTCCTCTGTAAAATAACTGGCCTTCGCAAGGGACTGTCACACCATCCACAACTTCAAATGAATGAACATCACCAATTTCAGTAAGACCGGTTAAAACACCCTTCCCCCCTTTTTCGCGAAGTCCGCGTTTTACTTTGTATTCTTCATACAAATCAGGGTCAATACAGGAGTTGGTAATACACCTGTCAGCATACTTATTGATTTGTGGCATAAGTTTTGCCTCGTCAAATTCTCTGTTGATATTTATCATATAAATCCTCCTCCTTTATTTTATTTTGGTGTTTAAAAACACGCTCGAAGATGTTTATTCTACCATAAAATTGCATTTTTCTCAAATCCGGACACCATTACTCAAAAAAAGCAGGGAGAAAATTGTAGATATGATACAAATCGGCAGCTTTTTGTGATAGAATAAAATAGAGTATGTATATTTGTATATAATAATATATTTTTTTAGATAAAGAGGCAGAACAATGGATATTTTTGACTATGCAAGAAATATAAATAGTGAGAAAGAATCCCCTCTGGCAAGCAGACTCAGACCAAAGACGTTAGAGCAGGTAGTCGGTCAGGAACATATTATCGGCAAGGGGAAACTTTTATATAGAGCAATTAAGGCTGATAAAATCAGCTCTGTTATTTTTTATGGGCCACCCGGTACCGGAAAGACAACACTGGCAAAGGTAATTGCGAATACTACCAGTGCAGAGTTTATGCAGTTAAATGCTACCGTGGCAGGGAAGAAGGACATGGAAGGTGTAGTAGAGAAGGCAAAGCAGACCATGGCGATGAATGGAAGGAAAACGATTCTTTTTGTAGACGAGATACATCGATTTAATAAAGGTCAGCAGGACTATCTGCTGCCATTTGTGGAAGATGGGACAGTTATTTTAATTGGAGCGACAACAGAAAATCCATATTTCGAGGTGAACACAGCTCTGATTTCGAGGTCGATTGTTTTTGAACTACAGCCATTAACGGAAGAGAATATAAAAACACTGATACATCGTGCTGTAGAAGACAAAGAAAATGGAATGGGCATTTACAATGCAGTAATTGATGAAGAGGCAGTAGAGTTTTTGGCGGGATTATCCAATGGAGATGCAAGAACGGCACTGAATGCAGTAGAATTAGGCGTTCTTACTACAGAGCCTAAGTCAGATGGAAAGATACATATTACTTTAGAGGTGGCAGAGCAGTGTATCCAGAAGAGAGCACTGCGTTATGATAAGGGTGGAGATAATCATTATGATACCATATCTGCTTTTATTAAAAGTATGCGGGGGTCTGACCCGGATGCGGCAGTTTACTATTTAGCGAAGATGTTGTATGCAGGAGAGAGCGTAGATTTTATCGCAAGGAGAATTTTGATTTGTGCTGCGGAAGATGTTGGAATGGCAAATCCTCAGGCTTTAGTAGTGGCATCAGCTGCGGCAGATGCTGTACATAAAATAGGTATGCCGGAGTCACAATTGATTTTGTCGGAGGCAGTTATTTATGTGGCAACTTCTCCGAAGAGTAACGCAGCCTGCAACGCAATATTCAGTGCGATGGAGACGGTGAAGAATACAGTTACCGCAAAAGTTCCGGTACATTTGATGGATTCTCATTATAAGGGGGCGTCAAAACTGGGGCATGGAATTGGATATCAATATCCACATAATTATCCAAATCATTATGTGAAACAGCAGTATCTGCCGGATGGACTGGAAGATAAAAAATTCTATGAACCGGGTGACTTAGGATATGAGAAAGAAATAAAGGAATATATGTCGAGGTATTTTAATTGAAAGCAATAATCGAAAAACTGGCATCAGGAAATGCTGTCTATGAGACGCCGGATGCACAAATATCTGAGAATAAAATAGCGGTGGAACTCGAGACCGGAGATACGGCAGAGGGTGAAATCAGTATCAAAGGAAAAAACGGAATGGCAGTAAAAGGAATTGTGTATTCTACAGACAGTCATTTATCTTTTGAGTACAATCAATTTAATGGAGTGAGTAATAAGGTTCATTATATTGCAGATGGAAGGAATCTGATTCCGGGGCAGATATGCAGTGGGACGATTAGTGTCGTAACTACGGCAGGTGATTATGCGATTCCTTTTTCCATAACAGTGAAACAAAAGGAAATTGATACATCTATCGGAAAAATTACGAATCTGGAACAGTTTGTAAATTTAGTTCAAAAAAGTTATGATGAAGCATTGATTTTATTTATCTCAAAGGATTTTGTTGAGTTTTTCTTAAAGAATGACAATCATGCCATTGCGTTATATAAGCAGGTAATGAGAAACTCTAACAGAAATATCGCATTAGAAGAGTTTCTGGTTGGTATGGGATTAAAAGAACGTGTAAAAATCAGTATAAAGAATAAAATTAAAGAATATACGGATTTGACAGAAAACTATGGAGATATTCTGCAGATTGCAAGAAGCAGCTGGGGATATGTGGATATTGATGTAGAAGTAGCTGGGGAGTTTTTCTATAACTGTAAGGAGAAAATATCCGGAGAGCAGTTTAATGGAAAGATAGCCGAATATCAGTATTTTATCAATGCGCTGAAATTGCATGGCGGCAGTAATCCGGGAAGAATTATATTCAGGACTGCGAATGAGACGGTGACTTTTGATGTCGTTGTCGTAAATCCAAAAAATCAGATAGATGATTATATCAGATGTAAGAAAAGTGATTTATATTTAGTAAAAAATTATTTGAAATTCAGAACCGGAAAAATAGACGGAAAGCGGTGGATGAATGAAACAATAAATATCGCTGAGCAGAGACTGATGAAAAATAAGTGTGATGTAACAGGTCTTTTAGCAAAAGCACAGGTTTCTGTTTTGAATGGAAACGAGGAGCAGGCAGGAGAATATCTGAGACGGGTGGCAGCAGAAGTATCCGTCAATACATCCAGAAATATTATTGCATACTGCTATTATTTGTATATTAAGGCATTGTATAGAAATGAAAACAGCTATACAGAGCAGGTGAAAAAGGAAATAGAAGAGTATTACGAAGGTGGTCATGACAGGTGGCAGTTATTATGGCTTTTATTCCAGATGGACGACAGATATGATGAAAATCCAAGTTTAAAATATACATTAATTAAAAGGATGTTCAGCAAAGGGTGTAAAAGTCCGATTATGTATTTTGAGGCGGCAAATGTTTTAAACCAGCAGCCGGAACTTTTGCGTGTAGTAAACAGATTTGAATTGCAGGTTTTAAATTTTGCCGGCAGATATCATATGATTGGAGACGAACTGGCAAAGCAGGCGGCAGATGTTATTATTGACGAGAGAGAGTTTGATGTAAAATATATTAATATTCTCAGTAGGATATATGATGACACGAAGAGCGATGATGTCTTAGCGTGTATTTGCAGTGCTGTAATTAACAGTAATAAGAACTGTGATGATTACGCTGTATGGCTTAGAAAAGGTGTTGAGAGAGAGTTAAAAATTACAAACCTTTATGAATATTATATTTATTCTATAGATACCGGTAGTTATGCTCCGTTAGATAAGGCGGCATACAAATATTTTTCTTATGGAACAGATACTCTGATGTATAACAAGGATTATTTCTATGCGAATATGATTGAAAATATAAGCATGCAGGATGAGTTATATGCTAAGTATCACAGTGGTTTGGAAAAGTATGTTACGGAGCAGTTATTGCAGGGAAATAATAATATTCATCTGAGTAAAATTTATTCCCATGTATTAACGGACAGTTTTCTTGAAGGAGAACTCTCAAGATATATGCCGGAGATTCTGCACACTTATCGCATTACCGTAAATAATGAGAATGTAAATAGTGTCATTGTGTCTCACAAAGAGGTAGATATCATTCAGTCTGTTCCGTTTATTAACAGGGAAGCATATATCAATTTGTATACGGCAGAACCGATTATTGTTTTTATGGATAGACAGGGAAGAATACTGGCTGATATCAGATATGAACTGGAGAAGATGGAGGTCCGTGCAAATATAACGAATGAGGGAAGCAATCTCATGACGAAGTTAATGCAGTTAGAAAGTGTGATGGAAGCACCGGCGGATTATCCCGGAAAAGCAGTGCAGTTAAAAGAAATAGCAGAGTCTGATAAATTGACAGAACAATTCAGATGGAGTTTGAAAGAATTTATTGTAAGTTACTACTATAAAGGTTTTGACCAGGGAGATATGGATAGTTTTATTCTACAGTTGGATATGGAAGAACTTTCCATGCAGTCAAGAGTGAAAGTGATTGAGATTTTAATACAAAAAAATCTTTTGGATACTGTTTATCCATATATAGAAAAATATGGATATGGAAATATCAGACGTCAGCTGTTGGAAAAAATCTGTTTGTATTATGTTGATTTGGAAGAATATCAGGATAATGAAATCGTCACAGAGATGTGTGCAGAAATTTTTAGAAATGGCTGTAGAGAGGACAAGGTGTTATTATACCTTGGAAAGTATTATGGCACAGGAACATTGGAATTGTATCAACTGTATCTCGCAATGAAGGCAAAAGAGCTGGAAGATAATACATTGCCGGAAAGATTATTAGTGCAATACGTATTTGAAGGAAATACTGAGGATAAGATTTATGATATTTATGAGTCTTATCTGAAAGGGGCTACGGCAACTGTGATTCGTAAGGGATTTTATACATATGTAACATATAATTATTTTATAAAAAAAGTCCAGTGTCCAAATATTATCTGGGAGATATTAGAACAGGAATACGATAATGGACTGGCCACACCACTTGTCTGTAAGATTGCATTTGTCGAGGAACTATCAAAGAGAGAAGAGTTGACAGAGAGACAGATAAAGATATGTGACGTGCTTATTGACGGACTGGTAAAAGAGGGCATTATTTTCGAATTATATAAGAAATTTAACAAGTGGTTTAAAATTCCGTTTGATTTGGTAGACAAAACAATTATTGATTATAGAACCAATCCAAAGCACAGGGTGAATATTACATACAGAATACAAAATTCTTTTGGGAAGAGTAAAGAAATAACAGAAGAAATGAAAAGTATTTATCAGGGAATATTTACAAAGAATATTATTATGTTCTATGGCGAGAAGATTGATTACAGTATTACAGAATATTCTGATGAGTTCCCATATGGAAAGGTCGTAGATAATTCTTCTATCCGGATTACAGAAAAGAATACATACAATGATGAAAGCCGGTTTGGAATGATTAACGGTATGATGATTTGTAAAGATGTAGGACGAGATGATGCGGCCAGAGAGATGATGCAGTCTTATGAATTGTATAAAGATGCAGGACGTAAGGTGTTTAAATTACTTTAGGAGAACACTGATTTTAAAAGGAGGGAAAAACATTGGCGAAAGAGATGATACTTGGAATTGATTTTTCCAGAGATTATGCACAGTTAGCATATATTGACAATAAAGGTAATCCACAGTCTATCAGCATGGGAACTGCGGACAATTATCTGATACCGGCAGTGGTCTGCTATAACAGTGATTTAAATGAATGGTCAGCAGGGGATGAAGCGGTCAATAAAAAGCGGCTTGCGAACAGCAAAGTATATAGGGATTTACCATTTTTGTTTCAGCAGGATATCGACAAGGAAGAACTTCATCAGGTAATGATTGTATTCTTTTCTTATTTGCTGAAACTGGCAATTAATGAGGGAAATGGCAGATTAATAAAAAATATATTAGTTACAGTTGAAGAAATCAATCCTGCGATATTGAAGGGAATAACAGAAGTTTTAGCAGGACTTGGCTATGGCGATGAGGAAGTGAAAATTATCAGCCATTCTGAGAGTTTTGTATATTATAGTCTGAATCAGAACAAGGATATCTGGATTAATAAAGTGTTGTTTTTAGAGTTGAACAGACATCAGTTTATATGTAGGCGTCTTGAAGTAATAAAAGGAAAAGAACCACATGTGGCAGACGTTGCAGTGGAGGATTTAAGCCAGACGCTTAATTTGGAGATGGTGGAAAAAGATGCAGGGGCATCAGATGAAATTCTTGCAGGCTATTTG
>CAQBGY010000038.1:13439-17692 GCA_948759685.1 uncultured Eubacterium sp. | reverse complement strand
CCGATCTTGTATAGTTATGTTTGCTTAAACTCCAATTGTAATACCATGAAACATTCCAATCGTCTGCATTCACATTCGAAGCCATATCTGTATTCATGCAGAATCCTTTTTTATTCACATAAAAATAAAATATATCCGAATAAATTTCACTTCCACGCTTTAAATTTGCTTTAATCGCAACTTCATGTCTTGAAACTTTTGTTGTATAGTATTCAAACGTAGTTTTATTACCTGCTACTTTACCTTCTTTTTTATTATTTACATATATTTCATAAGAATCTACATCATCCATTTTCTCAGCAGAATTCCATTCGATAGTGATATAACCAGCCGGCTGTAAACTAAGTTTTGCAGGTGAAATCAGCGCCTCTTTCTTCCACTGTTCTTTTAATTGATTAATATTTGATATACGATTATTCTTTGAAATATTAACCGCTGCTATCATTCCAATTAAAATTAACGCTAATAATAGTGTTGCTACGATTATTGCTAATTTATTTCTTTTAATATTCTTCATGCTTATTCCATTCCTATCTATATTTCTCTTGTCTAATATAACAAAAGAAAAGGGTCTTTTACAACCCTTTTCTCCTCTATAAAAATATTATTTTTTCACCTTCACATTTTTCGCTTTACTCCACGCACCATAAAGTTTTTTTCTTCCATTTTTTACATAAGCCCTAACTTTAAAATAATAACGTATATTTTTATCCAACTTTTTAAATGTATAAGATGTTTTCTTTATATTTTTATTCCAGTATCCGTTAAACTTCTTATTTTCAGCAATTTTAACCTGATATCCAACTGCTCCTTTTACCTTCTTTAAAGAAAGCTTTATCTTTCTTCCTTTTAGATTTTTAACGGATTTTATCTTTACCTTAGCTGGTTTTGTTATTTTAGTAACATTTGTTGTACTAGAAGGTTTATATGGATTTACAGCATTTCCTGTTTTATATTCTGTTGTAGGGTTGCCATATGTTACATAAGCTTTTCCTAAATCAGTTAATACTCCATTATAATACCATAATGCGGAGGCTCCACTCTCACTACTTGCGTCAAAAGAAAACCATGAATATCTCTCAACATAATCTCTGCTGTCCAATCCTGCAATTGCTGTTTTCAGAAATTCTTCAACAGATTTTCTTTTACTTGTATCATTAAACTTCCATTTACTTACCGCAAACTCTGTAATCCAGATTGGCTTATGATACATTTCCCATGTTGCATCTACTACCTCTTTTAAAAATGTATTTGCTCCAGCTGCACCACCATAGTTATCATAATAACAATGTAAAGGAATAACATCAATAGTATTTGTGTCAATTTTACTCATAAATGTACGAAACCACGTACCACTATTCCACGATGGACTAAGTGCCGGTGCCGGTGCTCCTAAATGATAACTATTTCCCAAAAACTTATTCCAATTAGCAATTGCTGTATTCACATTGACATTGCTACCACCAATATAATTTCCATATTTATCCCGCATAGGCATATCCGGCTCATTATATGCCAACAAATATTTATAATTCTTGTTTGCAATAGAAGGTATACTTCCTTCGTTTCCAGCTCCCCAGATCATTGGTACAAACTCTATTTTAGAATATGTAGTATATGAAAAGGGGTTTGTTCCCCATGAGTAATACCAGCCCATATTCATAGCAACTGGATCCAGATTTTTTCCCATTCCATCATTAACACATAATCCTTTTTTCGTAACACCAAACTTTACTGTAGGGGTATAAACTTTTTTTCCATTGTTCAACTCTGCCTCAATCCAAGCCGAATGATAATTTACTTTTGTTGTATAGAACTCATACTTTGTAGATGTAGTGGTAGCTTTTAGACTGCCATCCACGTACACCTTGTAATTTTTCACTCCACTTTTATCAGATGCTGGATTCCACTTAATATCCATGTAGCCTGCACCTTTCATTGTATTATTCACAGGACTAGTAATTACAAATGCAGTATCTGCAAAAACGTCGACTACTCCGTCTTCCCCATTCCATATATTTAATGATAATGATATTATCAAAATCATTATTATTCCAATAAATTGTCTAACCCTTTTCATTTTTTACCTCAAATTATTTCTTCTTTGATTTCTTTTTAGTTTTTTTCTTTTTAATAGCAGACTTGGTTTTTACTTTTTTCGCCTTTGTCCACTTGCAATAATACTTCGTTCCATTAAGAACTTTATATGCACGAACTCTAACATAATATGTTCTTTTCTTTTTATCAAGTTTCTTAATTGTTCCTGTTCTCGTTGCAGCCTTTGTTGCTTTTAAGTTGACTGTCTTTGTCTTATATTTTTTAGCTTTTTTAAATTTCTTATTTAAAGAATACTGCAACTGATAACCTGAAGCTCTTTTTACCGCTTTAAAAGAATATCCAAATGCCTTTTTCTTTGATGTAAGACTATAGATTTTTGTATCTACAGCTGCTACACACGCAGCAATGGATGTATTTTTTGCAATTGAAGAACTTACACTATATGTGCGATTGTTGTAGCCTGCGGGGTTTCCTATATTTGCATAAATCTGTCCTAATGCTGTAATCTCTCCAGAATAATGGAAAATACCAGAAGCTCCTGTCACATCATCCTTTGGATTAAAATCAAACCATGCGTATCTTTCTACATAACTTCTTTCATTCAATCCTTTTAAAACAATCTTCATAAACTCTTGTACCTGAGCATTATGTTTTGCATTTGTTGGACTAAATTTATTATAACTATCTGCAACAGCAAATTCTGTCACCCAGATAGGCTTATGATACTTTGCATATATTTCATCAATTGCATGTAAATATTGTAATGCTGTATCTGCGTTGTCATAATAATGCTGATATGCATGTACTGCAATAAAAGACATATCATTTTTTTCTGTAACAGTTAATCCATTCCAGAATGGTGTCCACCATTTATCTGAATTTATTTGGAATGTTTCTGTAGCTGGAGAACCAAGACGAATGCTTCCTTTATTTTCTCTAAACATATTCCATCTTGATATCATTGTTCCCGGATCTGTATTTGATTCCCATTTCAAGTCTGGCTCATTATAGGATAACATATATTTATATCCATTGCTCTTTACCCTATTAAAAATGGTTGAAAACTCTTCGTTTGGATCTCCCCAAATCATTGGAACAAATTCTAAATCATAAAACTTTTTATTACTAAAATTAGTTTCTTTAAATGATTTTGACCCCCAATTATAGTACCAACCTATATTCATAGCTGCCGGATCAACCTTTGTCCCCATATCTTTGTCATTTACACAAACGCCCTTTTTCGTCACATAAAATGTACGTGTATCTGTTTTAACACTAGAACCATCTTTCAAGTCTGCCACAATATATGTATTGTGAGCACTTACCTTGGTAGTATAAAATTCAATACTCATAGTTTCACCACTTGGTAAAAGAGTCTTCTTTAATACACCATCCACAAAAATTTTATACTGCTTTACATTTTCTAAAGTATTATTCCATTTTATATCTATATAACCAGCACCTACTAATTTCTTTTCAGTTGGACTTACAATGGCTTTTTTCTGCCATGTTACTGCATCATCCGCTTTTACTGATACATTTGATATAACCGTAAGACACGAAAACATCATTATCACAACCAACACCATGGACACTAATTTCTTTATTTTTCCCATATTTATTTCCTCCATACTATAATATTATCAACAAATTGTTATGTAAAAAAGGGCAGAATAAGTTATATCAATATAACCCTTTCTACCCTTTCAATTAAAATGTTATATGCATATCATTATTTAATAAATGCATTCTTCTTTACAGTCTTCTTGCTATAAACTCTCTTACCAGCTGAATCAATATTGTAAGCCTTAATTTGGAAATATGTCTTCTTTCCTGATTTTAACTTCTTGATTGTAAGGCTCTTCTTTGTTGTTCTTTTAACTTTAGCTTTCTTCATATTCTTCTTATTAGAATACTTAATTTCATATCCTTTAGCATTAGCAAGTTTACTAAATGTCAATTTAGCTTTCTTCTTCTGAGCTGCAACTTTAACTTTTACCTTACCTGGTTTCTTTGTAGCTGTGTAAACGCATTTAAGAGTCAAATTGCTTCTTACTGGTGTACTAAGATTAAAATTAGCACCTGTTGAAGCATTCTTATATCCTGTTAATGTCTTACCTTTTATACCAAAGTTATGACCTGAAGTTTTATCACCTGAATTTACATATTCTGTATATGATTTACTTCCATATGTG
>CAQBGY010000038.1:0-13429 GCA_948759685.1 uncultured Eubacterium sp. | reverse complement strand
AAGTACACATATGGAAGTAAATCATATACAGAATATGTGTACTTAACCGCATACTGTGCACCAGCCTTAATCTGAATATCACTAAAGAATAAGCTTCCACTCATTGCAATTTCATCTGGATATGTCTTTAAGAACGCTCCACATGCAAAATTGAGTGCTACTACCGTACCATCATATGTTTTTGGTACTAAAATCTTTGCTGTAACAGTCTTTTCTCCTGTAGCTGAATCAGTCTCAATCATACCACCTACTGTACAGCCTGATGTCGATGTAAATGCTACTCCCGGTTCCCCTGGTGCTGTAGGATTATATGCTTTAAACAAAATATGCTTCTTAGTAATAGTATTTTTAACTACATTACCAGCTTCATCTTTTACTTCATTTCCTGCCTCATCTTTTACTGTTACATTTGCTTTTAATGTACTTCTAACTTTAAAAGAAATATCATATGTTCTACCTTTTTCTACTGGGAATCCACTAGATAAAAGTCTAAGACCATACGGATTATCTCCTGCCAGCTCTCCTGTCATAGGATTGTATTCACCATCCCATCCACTGTTGCCAACCCAAAATTCTACTGCTGAAGATGTTGCTCCTTTTACAACATAGCCCTTTGTAGCAAAGTCTTTTCCTTCTACCTGACCATCTGGATATTCAGCAGTATTGATATGTGTTAATGAATGATACCAGCACCATGGATGTGCTTTTGAGCCATCTTCTCCTGCTACATGGTCTTCCTGTGTACAGATTGAAAACGATGTCCATTTAATACTTGTTGCAACATTTGCACCGTTTGCAGCATGTGCAGCAAATACGCTACTTGTCATACCAACCACTAACGTCAGTGACAAAAAAGAAGCCACAATCTTTTTTGTGATTTTTTTCATTATATGTATTCCTCCTAATATCTTTAACTAAACAGTAACCCAATGCATTCGCATTGGGCACTGTAAATTATTATTAAATAAATTAACAATTATTATTTAACTTTTACTTTCTTTGTAGCCCAAGCAGATGTCTTGTATCCAGCAGCTTTAGCACGTACCTTAACAACTACTTTTCCTTTTTTAACTTTCTTAACTGTTAATTTAACTTTTTTAGTATTATAAGTCTTCTTACCAACTTTAACCTGATATTTCTTAGCATTCTTTACTTTTTTCCAAGTAATCTTTACTGTTCCTTTTTTCTTGCTAACAGCTTTAAGTTTTTTAACTTTTGCTAATTTCTTAGCCTGAACTGCAGGTGTAGTAGGTTTTACTGTTGGCTTAACTGTTGGCTTTGTTGGATTATCTGTTCCTGGTGTATCTGGCTTTGTTGTAACATCTGGTTCTGGTGGTAGAACAAACTCTGGGTTCTCACCATTATCTGTAATTGAAAAATCACTTACAGTTACAGTACCACTCCAACCATTTTCAACTGCTGTAATAATATTAGATACATCATTTCCTGCATAATCATATTGTGCATCAAATGCACCAAACATCAATGTTGTTGTAAGTTTCTTTGCTGATACCCAGTTTGTAAATGTGTATGTAAATGTCTTATCTGTTGTTCCTAAAGTAATAAGCGTATTATCACCTTGAACCGGATCTTGATCATATGGAGTTGTTCCTTCTACATCACAACCAAATGCTACATAACCAAATTTTGCTTTTGTTGCACGAGCTTTAAAAGAAACTGTATAAATATGACCTGGTATAATGTTAACCTGATCCATTAATGCCTGTATTGACCATGGATTTATTCTTACTGGACTTTCTGCCCACTGAGCATCCCAACCTGTGTTTGCTATATCAATAGCAAAACCTGTTGCATCTGTTGTTGCTTTCTTGGTCTGGTTAACTGATGCTTCTCCACCTTTAAGCCATCCACCAACTGTTTCATCTGTTCCATTCATTTTTACTGAATTAATGTAACCTTCATTACCAGGTTCACTCGGATTGTACTGACCGCCCTGAACAAATGTCCACTTCTGAAGTGCTACTGTCTCAGCAGCCTTTACTGATTTTGTAACATTCATTCCAACGAATAGTGCAGCAACTAACGCTACTGTAGTAATTCCTGCTAATGCCTTGTTGAAAATCTTTCTCATTTTCAATTCCTCCTCTAAAAATTTTTTCATCACTTGAAAACACTCATTTTCAATTACGTTTATTATATCATAAACGTTTTTATAATACAATCTGTAAATGTATTTTTTTCACAAATAAAACTCTTTTTATTTTAAATTAGTGTATATTTTTCACATAAACTACACAAAAAGAAATTTTTCTATTATATAAATTGTTAATAGAATGCTTAATTATCTTTCTTTTTTTAAATAATTGAATATATTTCTATAAATTTTGGAAATTAATATATTACTTTTATAAAGTTTTCTTTAACTTATTCAAATTCATCATACTAAACATAAAAAGCACCTGTTTCTAACAGATACTTTTTATATTTACTATCACATCATGCAATTATTTCTTAATTTTTACACTTTTTATATTTGACCATTTTCCATTTCCTATTTTATTCACTGCCCTTACTCTGAAATAATATTTTTTCTTTTTTATAAGCTTAGCAATTTTTAGTGTAGTCTTTTTTGTAGTCTTTCTCTTTAGTTTCTTAGTAAATTTTTTATTCATGGCATATTGCACTTGATATTTAGTCGCACCAGAAACTTTCTTCCATGTTAGTTTAACTGATCTTTTCTTAACATTTTGAGCCTTACTTAATTTCGCCTTTACTGGCTTTACCATTTTCTTAGTTACCGGAACAACAGTTGTAACCGGGTTCTTTATATCAGGCTGTTGTACTGTTGTTGTAACAGGTTCTTTTGTAGTATTCTCTTCTGGTACATACACAAACATTTCATCATCGCTAATCGTCTCAGTTTTATATCCCTCAGGATTTCCAATTGAAGAATATAATCTTCCAAGTTCTGTATATGCTCCTGATGCATATTCAAACATAGCCGTAGCTCCTGAACCATTAAAAACATCAATTTCATTTGTACTATCGATATCATATGAGAACCAGCAGTATCTTTCTACATAAGGAATAGCATCAAGTTTCTCCACTATACCTTTTACAAATTCCGCCATAGCTGCTCTCTTTTCCGGAAGTTCATAGCTGTGATCAGTATCTAATCCCTTTATTCCAAAAATAGACAATTCTGTAACCCAAATAGGTTTATGATAGGTTTCCCACAGATTTTTTATTGCAGCAATCAGACCATCCAAATTAATTTGATTTCTGTAATAGTGCAAAACAACTGCATCCACTTCATTTCCCATGCCTTCAACCCATGTTTTTGTTTCATCATCTAAATAGTCTGAATATAATCCCCAAGTTCCATCCCAAGGATTCCTACATTTATACCCACCATTCATAAATAGCTTAAGCCAACCAGAATCTCCTCCCGGCGCAGCTGGTGCAGGCGATACTTTTCTCATTTTTAAAGGAGATATATATTCTTTCCATGTTTCAATGCCTTCAAAAAAGAACATATCCGCTTGAGTCTTAATATCTGGCTCATTAAATCCTAAAATATAATTTGCAGTGCTAGACATATTTGCCATACCTTCTTTATTATCATCGGCACCTCCCCACATCATAGGAATATGGTCAACACCTTCATCAATACTATTATTAAACGCATCTGTTGCCCAATTGTAATACCATGAACAGTTAAGTTTCTTTAATGAAACTTTGTCACTCATATCACCACCTAAAGCCATACCTTTTTTAGATACATAGAACGTACGTGTTTCTGAAACCTGTTCATCACTTCCATTATTAGCTTTGACTACAAGTTCATGTCTGCTAACATTTGTTGTATATACTTCTGTCTTACCTTTATCTTGTGATGTAAAAGATTTTACAACTGCATCCTCAGTAATTTGTTCTCCGATTTCAGTTCTTACAATATCATCGCCAACCCAATACATTGGCTCTCCATCAAGATAAACTGTGTATGTATAGCCTTCCATAGAATTGTTAAATTCCACATCAATATAACCTGCACCAACCAATTCGCCCTCTGCTGGCACCGTTATCGCTGTGCTGCTCCAATCATTTTCCTGCGCATTAATTTTACTCACCGAAATATTATTCACTGATATCACCGAAAATACTAATGCAATTGATAAAAAAATTGATACTAATTTTTTCATTTTTTCCTCCTTATTTCACCTTATTCTAATGTATTTACTTTATCACACATTTTAAGTTTAAACAATACAAATAAAAAAAGGATTTAGCAATAATTTTCATTATGCTAAATCCAATCTTTCTCTCTAATCCTCAATATATTCTAATTTACTTACTGACACTTCATAGGCTACATGTTTTTCACTTTCTTCCTCATTTATTTTTTTCACATACTCGCGACTCTGTACCCTTCCCCATATCTGTACATGTCCTCCTACTTCAAAAGTGGATGCATATCTGGCATTTCTTCCCCATGCAATACATGGAATATAATCAGATTTACCATATGGTCTGTTAACTGCAATCAGTAAATCTGCAATTTCTCTTCCTAATGGCGTTTTTCTATATATAGGTGATTTACATATATATCCATCAAGAAAAATTTGATTAGTCTTTCCTACCTCTAGATTCTCTTCTACTTCTTCCCATTCTCTAACAAATATTGAAAGCACTAATTTATTCTTTGTTCCCTCATGACGATTATAAGATCTAAACTGACCTGATACCTCTACTAATCTTCCCTGATAATCTTCATTAATATCAACTAGACGCTCTGAAACCATTAATGGAATTATATCTGTTAATTCACTTAAGCGATCCACAGATACATCTACTATGTAGAACCCTTCACCAAAAACTTCATGGCTGAATCTGAATTCTGAAACAATTTCCCCTATAATACTTACTCTGTTGTTTTCAATAACTTTGTCAATCATTGTATTTCCCCCTTTACCATACTTTGGTTTATTATTTTTTTATCATTATAATTATACTCTATTTTTCCCAAAATATGTAAAAAATCGTTCGACCTATATCGACTTTTCTCGTCTTTTCGGATTGAATGTATAATAACTTTTTCTTCGCGTCTGCCTTATTGATTACTTTCGTAATCAATAAGCATGCGTACATTTTCTATCCTATATTTCTTCTTTTACTTTTTCTTCGCGTCTATCTAATTGATTACTTTCGTAATCAATTAGCACGCATACATTCGTCGAATGTATGCTACATAACAAAAAGACAGACATAACTCCATGCGAGCATGGGGTATGTCTGTCTTTTTGTTATGTATAGCCGCTCGACTCATTGTCTATGCGATTATTTTTTAACTTTTACAGTTTTCTTTGCTGACCAAGCACCTACTGCACCTGACTTGCTTACTGGTGCAACCTGTACTTTTACTTTCTTTCCAGCTTTTGCTTTTACTGTAACTGTAGTTTTTTTAGTAGTAGTTGTCTTTGAACCAACTTTTACTTTATACTTAGCAGCTCCATCAGCCTTTGCAATAGTTACTTTAACTTTGCCCTTCTTAGGTGATTTAACTTTTTTAACTTTTGCTTCACCTAAAACAGCAAACTTAGAAACAGTAATATCTATTGATGCTGTTGAATCTCCATTAGCATCTTCTGCAGCTAATGTTGATTGTCCGTTCTTTTTGAACTGCTTTGTAAATGCTGCATATCTGATAGCTGCATCTACATCATCTGCTGTATCTTCTCTGTTACCAAAGTCTCCACCTAAACCAAAGTAAATAGTACTTGCATTTGCTTTTGCCTTAAATGTTTTGTTAAACTTAACTGTCTTACCTGGTGTTAACTTAACCCATGTTGAGTAAGCTAATGTTTCACCTTCAGAGATTTTCACATAAACATATTTCTGTACGTTTGTACCTTTTGCTGTAAATGTAAGTGTGTATTTCTTACCTTTCTTTACAGATACTTTTCCAGATGTGTTCTGTTTCTGATCCATGAATACCTGAGCTCCCCAGACACCACCCCAGCCTACTGTAGCCATCTTTGCTGTAAATCCATCAGCCTTATTTGCTGTAAGCTGTCCTTCTGCTCCTTCATACCATCCTGCTGAAGCTCCAAAATAACTTCCCCATGTAGCACCAAAACATGTTGTTCCCATAGCTACTACAAGAGTAAGAGCCATGATTGATGCCGCAATTTTTTTTGCCAATCTTCTCATGATTGTTCCTCCTTAAAAAATATAAATTTTGTCATACAATTATAAACGAGTTTCTCTCCTCTAATAATTGTACTAGATCTGTGTCAAAATCCAACACCCCTCTTGCTCTCTATTCTATAACATTTATGGGTGTTCCTGCAAGCCATTTTTTTAAATTTTCTGAAACGATTTTTATCAGCCTCGTTCTAGTCTCCACTGGAGCCCATGCAGCATGAGGAGTTATAATAATGTTTTTCGCTTTTAATAACTGACAATCAGACGTCATCGGCTCTTTATCAATAACATCCAAAGCTGCCCATCTTATGATATTATTGTTTAGAGCCTCAAGTAAATCCCCCTCGTTTACTACACCTCCACGTGATGTATTAATAAACAGGCTGTCTTTTTTCATTTTTTTAAAAAATGCCATATCACACATCTCTTCAGAATCCTTATTTAACGGACAATGCACAGTAACTATATCAGAGTTTTCTAAAAGCGTATCAATATCAACAAACTGAATACTTTCCTTTAACTCTTTTGTTGTTCTATCTGTTTGTTTCAAAGCACTTCTGCTATATGCCAGTACATTCATTCCAAAAGCATTGGCTACTTGTGCTACTTTTCTTCCAATAGAACCATATCCTATGATACCTATTGTTTTTCCATAAAGTTCCTTCATTTCCATAAAGGGAGAAAACTTATTTGTATGGATCCATCCCTCTTCCTTTACAAAGTTATCATACCTGAAGATTGTGTTGTAATAATGAAGTATTAACGCAAACACATGCTGTGTTACCGCATCTGCGGAATAACTTCCCGCGTTACATACAGTGATATTTTTTTCTTTGGTATATTCTAAATCTACATTGTTATAACCGGTTGCAAAAAGTCCAATATATTTTAAATCTTTTGCATGGCAGAGATTCTCCCGATTCATTGGTGATTTATTGCATAATATAATATCTACATCTTTTATTCGTTCTGGTATTTCTTCATCTTTTGTAAAGGGATAGATTGTCACGTCTCCATATTGGTCAAATATGGAAAAATCTATATCATTGTTAATTGTAAGAGTTTCGGCATCTAAAATAACTATTTTCATAAAACCTCCATTATATAAGCCATGCGCGAAGCTCGACAACCTTCGGTTCTCTCGCTCGCAGGGCTATGCCCTTTTCAAACTTTCTCTTTCTCACTCTAAGCCATGCGCGAAGCTCGACAACCTTCGGTTCTCTCGCTCGCAGGGCTGCGCCCTATAAAACTCAAGAAAAGGAGATTCCTGAATGCAAGCATTCTGAATCTCCTTTTCTTTCCTTTTGCATGGCTTAGACTCTCTTCGAATATTCGCCTGTTCTTGTATCTATTACAATTGTTTCGCCCTGTTCTACAAATAAAGGAACGTAAACTGTTGCACCAGTCTCTACGATAGCCGGTTTCGTTGCATTGGTTGCTGTGTTTCCTTTGAATCCCGGTTCTGTCTCTGTAATCTGGAGTTCTACTGTAATCGGTGGTTCAATTGCAAAAATATCTCCCTTACAGGAACAAATCTTTACTGTCTCGTTCTCTTTTACGAATTTCAGTGACTCTCCTACCTTATCAGCACTGACTGCTATCTGGTCATATGTCTCACCATCCATAAAGTAATAAAGATCTCCATCGTTATATAAATACTGCATATCTTTTCTGTCAATATGTGCATTTTCAAACTTTTCTGTCGGTCTGAATGTTGTTTCTACAACACCACCACTCTTAATATCTTTTAATTTTGTTCTAACGAACGCTGCGCCTTTTCCTGGTTTTACATGCTGGAACTCGATAATCTGACATATCTTTCCTTCATATTCGATTGTAATACCATTTTTGAAATCGCCTGCTGTTACCATAATTTTTCCTCCTAAAAGTTCATCTGTGATAAATCACGCTTTTTTCATTATAAATTATATCCTGATTAATTTCAACTATTTTATATTTGAACTATTCCTAACTCTTCCAACTCTGTTATAATTTGATAACATGTCAAAATTCTGTCATTTGCATCTACACTTATTTTCACATCCGCTACCGACTGGTAACGTGGCTCTCTTTTCTCCATAAGTTCTTTCACATGACCAAGACTCATATCATTATTCAAAATAGGTCGATGAGTATGATCTTTTACTCTATCGTAAATCGTTTCCGGCGTAGCTGTGAGAAGTATAATTACCCCTCCTGCCTTTAAAATCTCTACGTTCTCATCCCGCAAAACAGCACCGCCACCACAGGAAATAATCTTGCCGCTTTCTTGTGATATTTCTTGTAGTGCTTCTGTTTCCAGATTTCTGAAATAATCTTCTCCTTCTTTTTCAAAAATATCACTGATACTTCTTCCCGACTTCTTTACAATATATTCATCTACATCAATTTCCTGAAAACCGGTTATCTTTGACAATGCTTTTGATATGGTCGTTTTTCCTGTTCCCATAAAGCCAATCAATGCTATGTTGCCTTTTAATGTGCATCCTTCATTCACCTTTAATAGTTTTCTTGCCATATGTACATCTACCTGTCCCGGTGCTGATGCCTGAACACCAGCTGCAAATGTAACGCATGAACCGGTTTGTTCTGTACACACTCTGGTAACAGAACCTAACTCGCCCATGGACATTGTGATAATCGGTACGGCAATTATTTCACATAATTGCTTCGATATTTCCATAAACCTTTCTACATCATTTCTATCTTTTGGCATAACTGCTATTTTACAAATATCAGCTCCTGCCTTTTCCATCGTTGTCATAATTTCAGTAATCTTAATATTCTCCGGAGTTTTGTCAAAATGATGATTCGAGCCGATAACTTTTGCTCCTTTTTTATGTATTCCTTCTATCATCTTATTTGCAATATCTAAATGTCCAATAATCTCTACATCTACATATTCACAAAATCCGGCTGCTGCATTACATAATTCTTTATACTCCAAATCTCCGATTTCACGTTCCCCGCCTTCATTTTTTGTACGAAACGTAAAAACCAATTCTATATCATCTATAATTTTTTTAATGTCCTCTACAACACAGACAACGTTTTCCTTTCTTATATCTTCCAGATAATCTGCACGGAATTCTACCATATCCGGTTTCATTTCCGCTACTTTTGCTGCCTGCTCTATTACTTCTGTTTTTGTTTTTCCCATAATCGGAACACATACTTTTGTACTCATGAATACCTCCAATTTTTACAATATTTCAAGTATAGCCCCGCCTGTATTTTTAGTCAATGCGAAAGGTTTACTTTTTTGTAGAAAACTTTTATACTTGAAAAGGCAATTTAATAAAATATCATAATTTATATACATGGAGGTACTTTATGGGATGTATCAATGAAATTACAGGCCACACAAAACTAACAGGTCTTTTAGGCAGTCCTGTGGCGCATAGCAAATCACCTTTAATGCACAATGAATCATTCAGACAATTAGATCTTGACTATGTTTATTTGTGTTTTGATGTTCCTGAGAATGATTTAAAAACAGCTTTTGAAGGTTTAAAGAAATTAAATGTTTCAGGTTTTAACTGCACAATGCCTGACAAAACTCTTATCTGTCAGTTTCTGGATGAACTCTCACCTGCCGCTTCTATGATTGGCGCTGTTAATACTGTAGTAAATGAAAATGGAAAATTTATCGGTCACAATACCGACGGAATTGGATATATGCAGTCCGTAAAAGACGCTGGTTTCGATATTATCGGAGATACTATGACGTTGCTTGGTGCAGGCGGTGCTGCCTCCTCTATTTTTGTTCAGGCGGCAATTGATGGTGTCAAAAATATTAATGTATTCAGTATTAAAGACAAGTTCTGGGATAATGCTGAACGCATGGTAGAAATGGTTAATAAAAATACAAATTGTACTGCAAAACTGTTCGAATTAGGAAGTGATGCTGTATTAGCCGATGCCATTGCAGACAGTCAGATTCTTACCAATGCTACTTCTGTAGGTATGGCTCCAAACACAGATAACTGTATCATCAATGATAAGTCCATGCTGAGAGAAGATTTAATTGTATCTGATGTTATTTATAATCCTATGGAAACAAAACTATTAACAATGGCAAAAGAACAGGGCTGCCAGACTTTTAACGGTCTCTACATGCTTTTATATCAGGGAGCCGAGGCATTTAAAATCTGGACCGGAAAAGAGATGCCGGTAGAACATATTAAAAAATTATATTTCTAATTTAAACCAAATAAAAAGGACTAAATCCTGTTTCATGCAGGATATAGTCCTTTCTATTACTTTTTATTTCTCTTCTTCCATATCCACAACACAAACTTTTCCGGAATTCGTTTTAAGACAATCTGTATCTCTTCTTTTGGATTAATCTTTTCTAACATAATAGAACGTATCCCTGTCCTGTTCGCCCCCCAGACATCCGTAAAAATCTGATCGCCCAGAAACAGTGTTGTATTTTTATCTGTTCCCATAAGTTCCATTGCTCTGATATAATTTTTCCTGCTTGGCTTGTGTGCATCATATATGTACTTCGACCTCACCTCTTCTGCAAATGGTTTTACTCTGGGTTCGTCATTATTAGATATCAGACAAGTATCCATACCTAAACCGTGTACTTTTTCAAATACTTTAATAATATGCTCATCTGCCGGAAATCCATGAGGTACCAGTGTATTATCAATGTCTGAAATAATCCCACGAATTCCCTGCTTATAATATTTTTCAAAATCGACTTCATCAATCGACTTCAAATATTCGTCCGGATAAAATCTTTCCAGCATACCGTCCTCCTTACCACCATATATAGTTATTTTAATAGCTTTGTTAACTCATCCATAAATGTGTTTACATCTTTAAACTCTCTATATACTGAAGCAAATCTGACATATGCTACCTGATCTAGATTTTTTAATCTATCCATAACCAATTCTCCAATAATTGTACTGGATATTTCTTTTTGTTCCATATTAAAAATCGAATTCTCAATATCCTCTACTGCCGACATAATTTGTTCGTAAGACACAGGCCTCTTATGACAGGAGCGTAAAATTCCTGCCTCTATTTTCCCTCTGTCATATTGTTCTCTAATATTATCCTTTTTTATTACAATCAGTGGAATTGTCTCTACTTTCTCATAAGTAGTAAATCTCTTTTTACATTTTTCACATTGTCTTCTACGTCTAATTGCGTTATTATCGTCTGCCGGTCTAGAATCAATTACTTTTATATTTTCCTCCCCACAATATGGACACTTCATTCGTCTGCCTCCTACAATATATTGTCACTTTAGTTCACATAACATCATTATAAAGAAACAAACCACTTTGGTCAAGATATTTAACCTTATATTTTTATCTTATGCTTTACGTCTTTTTCATTTACTTTTACCAGAATAATATCCGGTCCCACCTGGACAATGCACTGAAACGGAATAATAAATTCAAATTCACTGCAGATTAATCCACACCATTTACTTGGTCCCTGTACAATAATAGCTTTAATGCAGCCAGTACATATATCAAACTCTAAATCATGAACACAGCCTAAAATCCTGCAGTCACAACTGTTTATAACTTCTTTTCTTCTTAATTCTTCAATTCGCATGTGAATACCATTTTTATTTATACTATTCACAGAATTTCTACTTGATATAATTTCTCATGCTTTTTATGGCATTTTTCTCTAAACGACTCACCTGTGCCTGTGAGATTCCTATTTCGTCCGCAATTTCCATCTGTGTTTTCCCATTAAAAAATCTCATGTCTATAATTTTTCTTTCTCTTTCATTTAACCCGTCTAAAGCTTCTTTTAAAACAATATTTTCTACCCAGTTTTCTTCCTTATTCTTCTTATCACTAATCTGGTCCATTACATACAGAGTATCTCCTCCCTGGTCATATACCGGATCATATAAAGAAACCGGACTTTGTATCGCATCTAAAGCGTAGATTACCTCATCTGTTGTGGCTCCAATGCTTTCTGCAATTTCACTGATTGTCGGCTCTCTGTTACTTGTTTTCATAATATTTTCTTTACAGTATATTGCTTTATATGCAGTATCCTTAATAGAACGGCTTACCCTGATTGCCGCATTATCCCTTAAAAATCTTTTTAACTCTCCGGAAATCATAGGCACCGCATAAGTTGAGAACTTTACATTCAACGTATCGTCAAAATTGTCGACTGCCTTTATCAACCCTATGCAGCCTATCTGAAACAAATCGTCCACGTTCTCATTACTATTGGAAAATCTCTGTAATATGCTGAGAACCAATCTAAGATTTCCCCTAATATATTTTTCTCTTGCTTCCATGTTTCCCTTTTTTATTTCTTGAAACAATTCTTTCTTTTCTTTTTCTGTTAATAACGGTAATTTGGATGTATTCACACCACATATTTCCACTTTAAAAAGAGCCATATTCTTTCCTACTTTCCATACTTTCTTCATAAATATGGTGTCCGAAATTCTGGCTCTTTATACTTCATTCCTATTTATTTTTTGTTTTCTTATTCGTATTTGACAATTTCCCTTTTTAATCGTTTAATTATCTTTTTTTCCAATCTTGATATGTATGATTGAGAAATTCCCAGACTGTCTGCTACTTCTTTCTGAGTCATCTCTTCTCCATCAACATTATTTAAGCCGTATCGCATTTCAACGATTACCCGTTCTCTCTGATTTAATTTTTCAATTGCTTTATATAACAGTTTTTTCTCTACTTCACTTTCGATATCCTTTGAAATAATATCTTCCTCTGTTCCCAAAATATCAGACAAAAGCAATTCATTTCCATCCCAGTCTACATTTAACGGTTCATCTATTGAAACTTCCAGTTTTGTTTTATTATTCTTTCTTAAATACATTAAAATTTCATTTTCAATACATCTGGATGCATATGTTGCAAGTTTAATATTTTTTGTAGGATTAAATGTGTTAATTCCTTTGATCAGTCCTATCGAACCAATAGATATTAAATCCTCCACACCTACACCTGTATTATCAAATTTTTTTGCAATATATACTACAAGCCTTAAATTATGCTCTATCAGTTTTGCCCTGCTGTCCTGATCATCATTTTCAATAATATTTTGGATACACAACGCCTCTTCATCACTCTCTAAAGGAGGTGGCAGAACATCATTTCCTCCAATATAATAAATTTCTCCTTTTTTGGAATACAACATCCCTCTGATAAGTGAAAGATTTTTAAAACATAATTTTCTTAAATTAGTAAAAATAATGAATATCAAATGATCTTACATCCAAAATTATTTGAGTCAGGGG
>CAQBGY010000037.1 GCA_948759685.1 uncultured Eubacterium sp. | reverse complement strand
TAATATTCAAAAACTTATTTTCTCTTACCTATTGACTTTTGATAGTTGGTCTTTCGTGTTTTTCTTTACTCAACTGATGTAAAACATTTCCGATGTATACATCAATCAATGATGTTACTATTGTACTTCATTTCTCTATGACTTTTCAATAGAACACCAAGATAAAAACCCTTTTATTTTTAACCATTTATTCCATTATTTTACAGAAAAATGAAAAAAGAAAAGCCCATTAATAAATGGAACTTTTCTTCTTTTTTTGTGTTAAAAACATTTCAATTCGCTTTTTTATCTTAATAATAATTTGGGTGTTCTGTCAACTTTATAAATTCCCCAGTTTTTTTCTGCCTCATTTGGTTTACTTCCACCCTTCCATGGTTCATCAAATGCTTCAAACATATATGAGATAATTTTTTCCTTATCTGCCCACTCCCAAAACTCATCAAAATACCTTTTCTGATTCTCTTCGTTAGCTTCACCTTCTCTCATCTGTTTGAAATCAGCGCAATCAGTAGCCCATCCTACTTCCGAAAAAAGAATAAATTTATCAGGGTACATTTCCTTTATTTTTGCATACCACTCTTTATTGATTTCCAAGCCTTCGTCAATAGTGTTGCCATACCATAGCGGATAAGAATGCAGACTGATAATATCGAGGTGTTCTGCCAGTTCTCCCAAATGCACCCACTCAAATGCGCCTTCGTTAAATGTAACAGGTTTATTTGTGCCTTCTTTTAATCTGTCTGCAAATCGAATCAGCCTCTCTACCGGAACATTATTTGCCCCCCATTGAGGTGTATTCTCATTTCCTACGGAAACAATATTAATTACATCAGAATATTCATTGGCAATCTGAATCAATTTTTCAATATTTCCATCGTTACGTTCTGCCCTCTGTGCCAATTCTTCTTCTGAAAAGTTTGTCTGCATCCACGGACAGCCCGGATTGTTCACTTCTGATATCAAATCCGGTCCGAGCATCATTTTCATATCAAGCCCCAAATCTCTTATCACCTGACAGGTCATTTCTGCATAACTTACAGGATCATACATTCTGATATATTTAAATCCCAAATTATCAAGAATTTTTAAGTCTTCCACAATCTGTTCATATGTAGGATATGTACATGTCTTCGGACTCTGTCCTTCTCTATATCCTGAATAGCAAATCGCTCTACCCCATTCAAACATACCTATGTACCTCCGCTTCACTTTTTTCACTATTATTTATCCCAGTATTGCTGTAATCTGGCTCTTGTCACCTAATTTATCTACATCTTCTTTTGTAATGGTATCTACCTGTCCATACAATTTTCCATCAATGTAAATCTCTTTGACTCTATAATCATCTACTTCTAATCCAAATGGATTCTGATATGTAACAGTGATATTAACACCTCTGAACATGCATGTAGCACTTGCCATACCATTTGCAAACTGTTTTGCAAGAAGTTTCGGCTGCAATTTTAATGCTCCTAACTCTCCCTTAATACCATACATTTCATTGAGAACTGTAAGCAGTAGCCAGCTGGCAGCACCAGTCAGATAATGGTACATTCCCTGTCCTCTCTGATTAACATATTCAGGAACACCTGGATAAATTCCACTTGCCTGATAATCGTTACAATGTTTATACAATGTATTAACAACCTTATATCCTTCTTTTGCAAATCCTCTGCTGTATAACGCATTTGCATACATAACAGCCATGTGAGAAAATACTGCACCGTTTTCTTTGTGTCCAAAAGCAAAACCAAATAATCTTCCAAGGTCTGTTTTTACTTCCTTGAAATCTGTATTTAAACGATAACCACCAATTTCCTTATCGTAAAGATATTTATCTGCTGTCTTTGCAATTTCTTCAACCTGTTCTTTCGTTGCAACTTTTGACATAATGGAAAAAACCTGTCCTGTCAGCATCATACGGACACCGCTTTCAAAGTCTCCTTCTACCGCTTTTCCACTGTTATCATAATAACCGTTAAACCATGCATTTCCTTCTTTATCACTGGTCCACTCAGTTTCTCTGATATGATTTGCTGTCCAGTCTGCCATAGTTTCCAATACTTCACAAAGTTCACTGCATTTTATTTCTGTCTTCTCTCCTGTGATAATATGGTGCACTGCCTCACAATATTCACTGAGAACAGCATTCTTCTCTCCAATGTGATCGTATATCTCTTTGTCTGCATGAATTAATATCAGCAATTCTTTTGCTATCGACACACTGTCTTTTCCTGTCTTTTCAGAATATGCCCTGATATCTTTTGCAAGATTCTTTAAATTGCCGGCATAAAGTGCAGTAAAAGCAACACTTTCTCCACGCTCATCAGCCATATCCAGACCATCATTCCAGTCAGCACCGCGAAGTTTAATATGATTGTGCTCTCCAACATCAAAGAATGATGTCAGGTGCTGGATTAATAAATGTTCCAAAACAGTTCCTCTATATGGTTCAGCATCCATCGTCATCTGCTTATTTCCACGGGAATCATTCCATCTGTCATCTCTCTCTTCACCCCTGTGAATCTGCGCATCTTTAAAATATGTATTCTCCTCACACAGGAACTCAATATCACCTGTCTGCTGTATATAAAGACTTGTTGTAAGATACGGCCAAGCTCCGTGGTCCATCCAGACTCTTACAATATTATTTCTGTCAGCAATAAATTCTCCCTGTTTTGCGCCGATAATGGTAGCATTTGTTCCGTCAAATCTCACACCGCCAAAATTGTCAATCAACATCTGGCGAACCTGTTCCGGTTCCATAATCAGAAGTGCAGGACAATCCTGCCAAAGATCTCTCCAGCCTCTTCCACCTTTTCCATAATCATGATGTGGAAGGAAGGAACATCCGTAAATTCTTCTTAACATCGGCTGGAAATTCACCCAATGCATCCAGTTATCAAAATCTGTATCTGCAGAGTTGTAACTTACATTAATCTTCTCCTGCCAAAATTCCTTTGTCTCTTCTAAATATTTATCAAAATGCTTTGTAATTAAATACTTTTTACTGATTTCAGTAATTTCTGCTTCTGATTCGCCATATCCAAGCGCCATAAGATATGTTCTTCTCTCTTTCGGCTGCAATGTGACATCCTGAAATCTAATTGCCGCAACGGCCTCGTATCCGTCAACCTGCTCTCCTGCCTTGTAAGGCAACGGTTCATTTTTCACCACATAATATGGATTCTCAAAATTTCCGCCTTTTCCGATAAACTCCTCTGTCAAAGGACAGAAGCTAATCGGAGAAACCATCTCTCCATTCACATCCTCTTTTGCCAATGCACCATAAAATACAGTGTTCTTATTATGACCTCTCTCATCAAATGTCAATGTTGGATAAATCATAATGCCATTCTTCACTGTAAATGTTCTATGGAGAAGTGACGTTACATGCCTATGATCTCTGATATTTGATGCAGAGCGGGCATACATCGGTACTGCTACAGTCGGTGTAATTGTCTGTGGCTTGTCTGATGTGTTCGTAATCTCAAACTTTGTAAGCTCTACTTTCTCTTCCGTATTCGGAACAAAACTAGTCATAACTGCTCTCAGTCCCATTTCATCAGATTCCCTTTCCACCTGATGCCACATGATTCCGGCAGTTAACTTTACTTTTTCCTTGTCCTCATCAAAAAGTTTTGCCTGCTGCTTACTGGAGCGTCCTGTTGCTGACCAGGCACCTTTTCCCTCTACATATACCCAAAAATTTCTTGTAGATTTATTATTATGTAGATTTTCACTGCTTACCGGCTCTAAAAGAAATGTATTCTGGTCTAATTTGATATCTCCACCCAAATCCGGAGTAATCGCACTCATCATTCCGGCTTCATTGGCTAATGGAAAATACATGTAACTCGTCAAATCGGGATTATCCAATGTAAATGTCCCCTTCTTATCCAAATATTTTAAATCGCTCATTATTTGCCTCCTAATGCTTTATACGGAAGTTTTTGTACTTCCATCTGAAGCACAAACTTAATGTTGAAAGTTTGTTTCAACATTTTCTCCCTTAACATGTGCCTTTTCATTTTATCATACCATAAAATTGTTTCATTACAACCATTTACTTCACTTTATAATATTAATTTATATACAATCTTTTTTCAATAATATATATTTATATGTAATAAGCCCCGGTACGCATCAGCATACCAGGGCTATCCCTTAGCATTTTCTATTCAAAGCCAAATTCATTACTAGCAGAAATAAACTGTTATAGCTGAAACCTTACCGTCACGAACAGCTTCTGCCATTTCTCCAACAATCTTTCCTTCTGTTGCTACAGTTTCGCCGTTTATTTCAACTTTTGAAACCTTAGCAGCATCTTCGCCATAAGTATTCTTTCCTGTATTGTTTACATATGTAACATCACATGTGGAAAGAAGTCTGAATGTAACTTTTCCTTCATCAAAGAGCCAGTTAGCAATCTTCGGATCAAAGTTTAATACTAACTTACCGTCTTCATATGTAAATACCTTGCCACCCATCATCATTTCAATCCACATAGAAATCATCTCTGTTGTAGAACCTGAAAGTCTTGCAACAAAACCTCTTCCGTGAATATCTTCATTAGGATTTGCACTTGATGCAAGGAATGATGAATTTTCAAGAGTACTTCTTCCATACATATTTGGATCTAAGAATGGAATCAACGCTCTTGTAATTGTTTCATAATACTCATCATAAAGTCCTGCTTTAATCATAGCAAGAATGTATTTATATTCCATGTGAAGGAATACATTTTCTCTTTCCTGCCAGCCTGGTGTAAATGCACGACAACGTCCATTTTCCATAGAGCACTCTTCGATAGAAGCTGAAGTCTTGTACATTGCCAGTTTCTGGTCATAAAGACCTGTTTCCTTAACTTTATTGTACATCTCTCTTGCTGTATCTGTATCGACATAACCCATCATACGAGCTGGTCCTTCTAAGAAATATGGCAACGGAACTGCTTTAAATTCCTTAACTTTTACCTTTGGCAGTCCGTAATGACTGATAACAGCCTCACCATTTGCATCTACCACAGGTTCAAAATCAACAGCTTCATGAGTAATATATGTAGGAACCAGTCCATTACCCATTTCGATTGCTTTTTCAATACCTTTTTCAATCTTATCTGCAAATGCATTGAATACTTCTGCAATATGAGCTTTAGAAACTGTTGCTTCTTCTCCACTAAAGTAAAGTTTTACGCTCTCTCTGTAGTTTTCTCTAATTGCAGCAACCTTATCCCAGTATGCAAAATCGCTCAATGTGCCGGCATTATACTCATCAAGTGCAGCCTTTACATCATCCATGTACTGTGCGATTTCTGCTGGCATTACAACTTCACCATCACCTGCAAAATTTTCTGTAATAAAGCTTACTAATCTCTTTAATTCAAATGTTTCCGGTGTACCTGAACCAAACAATCCCGGAAGTCCATTCATGGCGTCATTCCATCCCGGTTTTCCACCTTCCATCTCTACACCAATACCATCAACGTCAAGCTGTGCGAACTTGCTAAGAGCAAGAATTACCATCTTAACTGCCAATGTTGTATGATAAACGTTCTCATCCTTTGTCTTTAACCAGTTTGTTGCCCATTTGTTAAATCCCGGACGTGCAAGTTTATCAGCATCTTCTACTTCCATGCCGTACTGACGTACATCACCCTTTTTATTGATAACGTATTTCTCATCTCTTGGCACAACGAAAGCTACACTGTCATAAAACTTGTATGTTTTATCTTCAAACAATAATTCATTTAATTTATCCGGGTAAACGCTTAAGTAATTATCTACTAAGTCCATGTTGTAATCCCAGTGATCACTCCAATAACCTTCACCAAATCCTGCTTCAATATTCTGGTCGCAGTTATTTAAGATTTCAGCGATGAAATCACCATCATCAATCTTAACATCCAAACCAAGTTTTGCAATTGTATTTGAAATCTGACCTGGTGTGAACTTACCCGCTACAATTTTTTCAATCGCAGAAGCGTCGCCGCTAATGTTTTCTTTTACATAAGCCTGAACATCTGCTTCTTTTCCCGGTGTTACGTTGAATAAACTTGGTCTTACTTCCAATGGGTTATAACCATCTGCCTGTACTAAACTAAAGAATGTCTTTACATTAAATTCTCCAACGTCTTTATTGAAGAATACGTCATTTCTTCTATTCTGTGAAACATCACGGAAGTTTCCGTTACCCTGTGAATAATATTCAGCGGCAATAGAAAAGAAATTGTAATCTCTCTCCGGATCTCCGTGCTTTCTGCTAAATAAGTGAATAATAGACTTGTTTCCGTCTTTATTTAAAACGTATGGGTAACCACCACGAAGGAAGTTATCAAGATAACATTGTTCAATGTACTGATCAAACTTACCTGCTGCCGTATGTGTCTTAACATCTGATGTAAAACTGTCAGCCAGTTCTTCAGCTTCCACAAACTTATCAGCAATATATCCCTGTTTTGTAAATGTATCTAATTTTGCATTAATCTGTTCTTCTGAACCTGCAAATCCCATCATTGTATCAAATGTAATTGCTTCACCTGCAGCAACATTTTCTTTAAACGGAGTAAATCCACATGGAACTTTGTTTGCAAAACACTGTTTCTTTGCTTTTACTTCGTCGATACCGCCTTCCATAAATCTGACCGGTGTCATAAGTGATAAATCATATCCAAATACTGTATCAATATCATAAATGACATCCTGTAGCTTACCATCTCTGATTGTCAGATAATAGTAACCACCTTCAATTTCTGAAACTTCTGCAGAATCATCTTTAGACGCTCTTAATGTGTAATATGGAACCTTTTTATCCAGATTCTTAACAAACGCCCAACTCTTAAACAAGTTTGACATTTCCTTAAATTCTCCATTAGAAATTCCAAATGTAATAATCTTTGGAAGTCCGTCAATTACTTCTATCTCCTTAGCTGCATCTGAAATATTTTTTACAGATACCTGTCTGATTAATGCACCAATACTCTCATTTGGAAGAATAAAATAATTTACTGTAACCTCAATTCCATATTTTTCATTCGTCTCAATAATTTTAAAACTATTCTTATTCATTCTGATCTGACGTTTTGCTTCTTTTTCATATCTGAAAAATGGCTCATAATATTCACCGTCTATTTTTAAGAAAGTTCTAAAACCTTTTACTGCTGTATTTTCAAAAGCCGTATTTGCTGAGTTAAACTCCATAATGGCATTGCCCTTATTATCAACACCAAAACTGTTCATTCCCTGTCCTCTGTTTGTGTAAAATGTCCACATTGGAATACCTTTTACACCAGCAAGACCTGGTAAAAAGCTTGAAAAAGCCGGCATTTTATCATAATCATCAATTACAAATGTCTGTCCTTCAAGTCTATAATTCTCCATAATAATCTCCTTCTACTTGCGTTTTCCGCATGAACTTCTGTAAACCATTTTTGGTGAAAGTTTGGTAACTGTTCCACCCTTATCCCCTTCATCATTCAATAATCTGAAAAGTTCGTTTGCGCTTGCACTTCCCATTTCTGTAATCGGGCTGTGTACTGTTGTCAAAGGAACATGATAATACTCACTAATTGTACTATCATCATATCCTATGACACTTATCTGTTCTGGAACTTTTATTCCAACATCCTGAAATGCCTTGATACATCCCCATGCCATTTCGTCATTGGCACAGAACATTGCATCCGGCAACTTAATTCCGGTTGATAACACTGAACGCATCTCACTGTACGCCAATGCTTCCTCATAATAGCCTCTTAAAACAATGTCTTCATCTATTGGTAGATTGTTTTTCTGCATCATATCTACATATCCCTGATAACGATGCCTGTCATCTCCTGATTCATTTCCATGCATATAACCAATTCGTTTATGACCTAATTTTACCAGATAGTCTACTGCCATAGAAGCTCCTAGTCTGTCATCGACCAGAACACCGGAAATATTTTTTCCTTTGCTTGCTCTGTCGATGAACACCATCGGAATATTAACTGTGGCAATCCGTTTTACATAATCCCCTGTCAAATCTTCATGGTATATAATAGCTCCAGCAACGCCTGACGCAATAATCATTCTGTAAATTTCATCCGGTGAATTATCATTACTTACATAAATATTCAATAAGTAATTATTTAATTTACACTGCAGATGAATTGCCTGAGTTAATACTTTATAGAAATCACCTTGTAAACTTGTTAAAAAGAGGCCAATTGTATTTTTCCGATTGGACTTTAATAACTTCGCATTCATGTTTGGTATGTAATGAAGTTTTTCTACCGCATCTAACACCCTCTGTTTTGTTTCTTCGCTTACAATATCTGCATTATTGAACACGTTCGATACTGTAGATATCGCAACACCTGCTTCGCGGGCAACATCCTTTATTGTAACCATACAATAACCTCCCATTTTCATTCAATCAAAGCGAACACGCAAACACGATACTCAAAGTATCATGTCTGCTTTTCGCTCATTACTTTTTACTGATATACTCTTACATAGTCGATATAGAAATAGTCTTCATATACTTTCTCTGTTGCAGTATTCTTTACTAAATTCCAACCATCCATTGTAACCTGGCCTGCTGCGTTTCCACCAATTGCACAGTTTAAGATAAAGAAGAACGGATGATCGAATTCTCCACCCCATACTTTATCGTAAATACTCTTGCTGTAGATACTCGGATCATATTTTCCTTTATTAACACCATCTACTGTAAACTGAATATATTTCTCTGTCCAGATAATCCCATATGTATGGTATTTCTCTGCACACTGTGCCTGTGTTAATCCTGTCTGGTAATTCTTATTTCCATGTGACCAAGACTGATTATTAAAATACTCACAGTGAATTGTCTGTGGCACTCCACCATTCATTGCTTCAAGAATATCAATCTCGCCGTCATATGGCCATCCTCTGGAGTCACCAGTGCCATCGCCCAACATCCAGCCGGCTGACCATGTTCCACCTGCCTTTGCAGCCTTCGCTCTGATTTCCATTCTACCGTACTTAAATGTCTTCTTACCTGCTGTTTTAATTCTTGTAGATGTATACTTTGTTTCAGTCTTTCCACCTTCTGTTTTTGTAGTTATTCTAGGAATAATTACAAGACTTCCATTTTCAAATTTCACGTTATTACCCGGTGTATAATACTGTAATTCCTGATTTCCCCAGCCGCCTTGACCAGTTCCAATTTCGTAAGTCCAGTTATTCATATTTAAAGAATTACCATTAAATTCATCAGACCATACTAATTTGTATGTCTTTACACTCTTAACATTTGAATACTTTGCACTGACTTTCTTCTTAGCATTGTATGCCTTTACTTTGAAGTAATGTGTATAACCTAAAGCCAGATTCTTGATTGTTGCATTCGTTTTCTTTACTGTTGCAACCTTCTTATATCCACTGGATTTCTTTGTTGAGCGATATACATAGTATCCTTTTGCTCCTTTAACCTTTTTCCATGTTAATTTTGCACCATTTACAGATATCGGCTCTGCAGATGTTATTTTAACGTTTGCAAGATTAACTGTTACCTTTGATGTTGCTTTGCTGCTTCCAACTTTAATTGTAATTTTACATTTACCAGGAGCAATCGCTTTAACTACACCCTTCTTGCTAACTGTTGCAACTTTTTTATTACTTGTCTTAAATGTTGCACCTTTTTGTTTCACATAAATTTTTTCACTTTTTCCAATCGTTAAAGTGATTTTTTTACCTGATTGGATGGTTACCTTTGCATTAGCCTCTGTCGGATTTATTGAAATCACTGTAACAACCATTGCCAATGCTAAAACAATAGATAATACTCTCTTCATCATCTTCATAGTTTTACCCTCACGTTTATAAATATTGGGGAGACACAGGAATCTTTTGATTCCTGTCTCCTGTTATCTTATTCACCTGTGATACCGGTATTTTCGATACCCTCAATGAACTGCTTCTGTACACATGCATATAACAACAATAACGGTGCTATGGCAATTAAAGTTGCCGCCATTCGGTTCGCTTCATTTACCGAGTTTCCGGTAGATGCCATACCATTATCAAACATCGCCAGCTTTCCAGGCAGCAATGTGAGAGAATCACCCGTCATAAGATTTGTAGTATAAGTCTCGTTCCAGTTAAATACAAACGAGAATAAAAATACTACAAGAATTGTTGATATGGATAAACGAATTGCTACGTGATAGAACACTTTCAATGAACCTGCACCATCAATCATAGCTGCTTCATCCAATGATTTTGGAATCATATTGAAGAAGTTGTAGAAAATCAATATCAACATCGTTGAATATGCACCCTGTCCTAACACAGACATTAATATCTGTGGAATTACTGTATTAATCAGTTTAAATCCAATAATGTTCTCTACTGTGGTAAATACAATAATTCTAGGAATTGTTACCAATGGGATTGGTATAATAAATGCAATAATTAACATTACAAACCAGAAATTGCGCCCCTTAAATGTATATCTGGACATTGCAAAAGCTGTTGTCGCTGAAACCGCTGTCTGACAAATTGCAAGTAATGCCGAAAACCAAACAGAGTTTAAAAGCGAGCCCGGTACACTTAATGTTGCTGCTGCATTTTTAAAGTTATCAAAGGTCGCATGTTTTGCAATCCACGTAATGGACGGATCAATCAGGTCCTTTGCCTGCATAATTGACTTTGACAACATCTCAAGTATTGGTTCTAAAAAGATAAATCCAATACAAATAAGTACAAAATAAATTGCTATTTTTGAAACTATCTGAACACCTTTAAATCTCTTGAACTTAGCAAAGCTAAACTTTTTTAATACTGACAAATCAAGTTTCTTTGCTGTACTGTTTTTATTTGCCATATAACTTTGCCTCCTTCTTCTGATGTCTCTTTTGTGCAGCAAGTCTCTTCTTTTGCTGCTTTTCTAATTTTTTCAGTTTCTTTTCCTGTTTCTGTCTTGCTTTGATATCTCTTGGTTTTCTATCTTTAAATAATACAAAGATAAATCCCACAATAATCAAAACAATAATACTGTAAATCCATGCATATGTTGCCGCGAATCCCAGTCCAGTACCGGTTTCACCGGTTTTTTCTTCAATCAGACTGTACAGTGGATTAATAGATCCAAACATACCAAGCTGAATTACTGTAAATACTGTAATAATTAACCCTGTCTGCTTCAACATAGGAATGGTAATCTTCCACATAATCTGCCATGCATTGGCTGAGTCAATCTTTGCCGCCTCATAAATACTTCCGTTAATCTTCTGTAATCCATTAATAAATAATACAATCGGAATACCTGTAAACCAAAGTATAATGGATAACTGATCAAATATGCCTGCAAGTGCATGTGCCAGTCCTGAAGAATAACTTTCAATAATCTGCATAATAAAGATATTTGAATAAGCTGTTGCCTGCTCGTTTGCCGCTGCCAGCTGTTCTGCAGCAGAAGCAGTCTCACCTGCAGACTGTACTGTCATTATCTGCTCCATAACCGGTCCTGACATAATTACTACCGGTAAGAAATATAGTGTTCGAAGAATACCCTTACCTGTTTTAATCTTTGACAATAAATAAGCAATGATAAATGATAAAACCACTACAATAAAAGTATATGGAATAATCATCTGCAGGTAACTGAGTACCGCCGGTAAAAACTCATTATTGCCTACAAAAGCATTAATATAATTCTTCACACCTGTGAATTCGAAATCATATCCAAGTGCTGTTGTTTTTACGTTTGTAAAACTCAAATATACTGTAAAGAATAATGGGAACAATGTAAATGCCGTAAAACCAACAATCCATGGTATCATGAACATATATCCTGCTCTGTCCTGTCTCTGCTGGTATGTTCTCATCTTTTTATTCTTTGTTTTCTTTGCTTCTTTTACTTTAGAAACTTTTTTATTTTGAGGAGTTGTTTTCACTTCTGCTGTTTTCTTCATTTCTTCAGCCATTATTGAACACCTCCTTCCACAACTGCAGCACTTAATTTTGCTACTTTGTTGCCATTTACGGTTATTTCATCTTCTGTATAATTGATAATAACCGTCTTTATATTTCCGTCTTTCTCATATGTATTTGCAATCACACCATCTTCCAGAACTTTTCTACCAGTCCAGCTGTAACCAATTACCTGTGATAATGGTTTATTTACTGTTGCGTAAATATTTTTTACCAGTTCTTCGTACTGTTCAAATTCTGTTGAATAATAGTCAGAAGATTTTGTTGCTGATAATAAATAAGATGGTTTTTTTGTTAATACAAATGATGGATTAATATTATAATCAATCATTCTTAACTGATCTGTTGTACTATAGAACGAGAAGTTTGCATACGGTGCATATACTTCCATAGTTCCATGTAGTACCATCTGTAAAAACGGAACAGTATCTGTTTCATATACATACTGTGAAGTTCCTACTGTTGACTGTAGATAACGGTCTGTATACTTCCATAAATATTTATTTGGTGAAACTAAATTTGCTTTTGTTCCATTCTTCTTTATCTTTTCAATAGCATCCTGATAATATGCAATAGCATCTGTTACAGTATTCTCAACACCATCACTGTCATAAGAACTTACCAATATATCAGAAGCACCATCGATAGTAAATGATTTACTGTAGTCACCTAAATCTTCATATAAATCTGTAATCCATGAAGCTGTCTTTTTTGGTAATGCATAACCAAACTCTGCAACAGGTACATTCTTCGGAAGCACTGTAGACTGGTCTACTTCCAAATACTTTGTATTTAAATGCTTTGCTGCATTATTGTAATAACTTATCATGTCTTCATTAATTGTTGCAAATTCTCTTGAGAATGAGATATCAATGCCTTTTTCAGCGTATTTTGACATTAAATCTTCAAACTCTGATTTAGAACCTACATTTCCAGATATGCTTGTACTATTTGGTTTTGCCATGGTTTCACCACCGCTCTGCCATCCAATCAAACCGGAATTAATATTTTGAATACCATCTTTTGAAAGCTTTTCTAAGATTTCATCTACATCCTTTGCAGATGTAACTGCAACCTCCTGTGTGGAGAATACACCTTTTTTAGAATCTGACATCAGGAAATCAATTCTGATAGGAATCTCTTTTCCATCCTGTTTAATTTCCGTTAAAACTTTCTCGTCAATCAAGTGTTGTCTATATGCCTTTGCCATGCCAACATAATCTGCTGATGGTGTTCCATCACTTCCATCTCCGCTTAAGAACTGATATGTTAAATCAATATCAAACTTATTCGGTTCATCCTGTACTTTTCTATAAGACTCCCCTGCCTGATTAATAACCTGATAAAACTCTGAATTATATGTAAATCCTGCATAAGCATATGTATATCTGATTTCGCCTTCATCTGTTGATGCCGGCACTGCATTCAGTGTCATATACTCATCACCTTTATCCGCATATGCTATAAAGGCCGCCTGAGTTCCATCACCATGAGAAATACCAAATACAGGCATTGTCGGATCTTTTACCGGAACAACATCATCTGCCACAGACTTATATGTCAACTGCTTTGATGGGTCATCATTATATACAGCACCTTCATAAGCTGTAAATTTTGCTTTATTTTCCTGGAATCGAATTAAAGAACCACTTCCATCCGGAATTAAGGCATAACCCGGTGTAATCTTATTTGCTTTTACATTTACCCAGTCTTCCTGTTTATTGTCGAAGTACTTTAACGCTCCACCGCTGGCTCCAAGGAATGGTGTAATCACTACCTTACTAATCTGCCCCATAGCATCACCTGTAATTTCTTTATATGGCACGCTATAGTTAATCTTTCCATCTTCACCGAAAGTAATATATACATTAACTCCCAAGTCTTTGTCATCTAAAGCAAATTTACACTCTAACTTATAAATATGCTTCGCTTCATCTTCTACTTTCAATCCTGATGTTCCTTCTTTGTCATCTTCGGCAGCAGATGAAACTCTGGTAGTTTTCATACTCTTACCGCTTCCGGTAAAATATTCTACTGTCAATAACGAATTAGAATATGCTGCATACTGATCATTCTGGAAAGAAGAGTCAATCGGTGAATTTGCAATTTCTTTCACCTGTTTAATTTTCTGTGCATTTGTTCCTTCAAGGTCTAACTCATCAGCATAATCAATGATATCTTCATTGCTGCCACTTTCTTTTGCGTCCTTGACAATATCAAATGCTTCCTCTATCTGTGATGGAAGCGGTGTATCAATACCTGTCTTCCATACATATCCTGTCTTTGTATTTTCTACTGCAATGATATCTCTGTCATCACGGAAATAATATTTGTAATCTCCAACCTGACATAAAAACTGATATGCAGAAGTAACTTTCATATCTGATGTTACTTTATCAGGAGCCGGTCTTGTATCCCTGTTTGTATTTAGGAATGCCGCACCAACTGCCACACCTAATGAAAGGACACATAAGATACTAACAACAAGGACTGTAACTTTAATTTTACTTTTTCTACGAGCCTGTAACATTTCTTATTATCTCCTTTCCTACTGTTAATAAGAAGTCATATAACTTCTCCCACATGATTATTACTACAAGCACCACAATCGCTGCAATTAACATAAACACTACTGTGATGATTAAACTGAGAACTGTTTTCTTAAAGTCATAATCATGAACTGTTGCAAGTCCCTCAAAAATAACTGCAAGAGACCAGCCTACGCCAATTAACATAACAACTGTTAAAATAAATGATTCATTGTATGTCAAAACATATGACATTCCAATTGTAATCAGCATACTGAACATTGCAGGCATCACTCCGTATGCCGGAATCATAAATACCTGTTTTAATGTTCCGTCACCATCTGTAATAGATGTCACAAGATAATTACAGATAATAAACAGTATCAGTATCGCAAAGAATCCTACGACAACTGCTCCCATATCCATATCTTCTACATCTGTATACTGATAAATAAAACCTTTACCTGTCTGATACCACATGTAAACACCAAAGAACACAATATATATGATTAATGCTGCAAGTGGTGAACCATTCTTTCCTACACGGATATCATAGTATCTGTCAATTGGATGTTTTGCACACTTAAATGCATATCCTATCTCTCCAATAACAGGCATGTTTTTAAGCTTCTGTCCCAACGCCTTACGTTTCTTTCTGATTACTCTCTTATTGTCAATCAGTCCAATAACAATCTTTAATGCAACAAGAATGATAATAATAATCAACGCTGTGCTTAAATTCTTCTGTAAAGATTTATTTCTTACCTCCCAGAATGCATCTGAATAACCTTCCCTGTTACCGGCAATTTCAAAATGTTCCATTGCCTTATCATATTCTTCATAGTTGAAGTATGCTTTTGCCACACCATTGTGGGCAAGCACAGACATCTGATTCAGTCTTAATACATAACTCCAATCCTTTAATGCTTCTTCATAATCACCATTTTCATACTCTTTTAAAGCAGTATATATGGTTGTCGCATATTCCGTCGGTGTAAATGACTGTAAGAAACCTTTCTCTCCATCTGCTGTCCAGATGTTTCCTTCTTTATCAATTGCAATCGTTGTAAGGGATGAAAACAGTCCTGATACATCTTTATCTTCAGCCTGCTCTCCAAAGTTGAAGATTACTTCCCCTGCCATTGTATAAATCCAGATAAATCCCTTTGTATCACAAGTATAAATAACACCATTTTTGTCTACTGTAACATCTGTCAATGCGTCTGATGTTGTAATCGCATTATTAAACATATTTGTACCATCTGTACTATGTTTCTTTAACAGATCATCACCAGTACCCATACATGTTGAATATGCAGTACCTTCAGCGTCTACATAAACATTAGAGAATGTTGACGGCAATGTATTTAATAATTCTGAATTTTTTTCCTGTTCCTTTGTATAAATTAATTTCAGGAACATCTGCTGTGGTGTAAGACGTGATTTATTGGAAGTAAAGTATCCTAAAAACTCACCTGTATTTGCCAACTGAATTACACCTGCATATACACCTTCTGAAACAATGTATAAGTTATTTCCGCTATCTACGGCAACCTTACTTGGCTCATAGTTTGTATCAGCAAAAATCGGTGCTGTCGGCTTATTATACTGTCTTACATACTTATAATTTTTATCGAAACGGAAAACTGTCTTTGCACCAGTATCGGCAATATACAACTCTCCATTTTTTGTTCTGTAAATTCCTTTTGGATTTTTAAATCCACTAAACTTACTATCATTTACGCTGTCTTTATTTAAAATCTTAACAACTTTTTCTGTATCTAAATTGTAAACTACAATTCTTGCATTGCCTGTATCAGCAATATACACAAAGTTATTTTCATCAATAACCATGTCTTCCGGATTTTGTAATCCTAAATCTGTAATTGTTCTGTCCGGTAGATAAGCATCCTGTGTTCTTACCAAGTCTCCTTCATCATCTAATGTGTATGAATAACTTGTAGCCTGTGAAGCTGAAACAGGAAGCACTGACATCACTACAAATGTAAGTGCCAGGAACAGAACTAATGATTTATTTAATATCTTTTTCATCTTCTGCCTCCTTACTTAATACCTGAACTTGCCATTGTGTTCATAACCTTAGACTGCATACAAATGAATATTACCAGGTTTGGAATAAACATTATCAGGTTGGCTGCCGCAACCATACCGGCTGCTGCTACCGCATTATTAACACCAACGGAGTTTACATAATATGTCAACGTTCTTAAAGCTTCGTTTGTTATATAATTATTGGATGTTTCCACGTTACCCCATACCTGCTGGAATGTCAGCACTACCGAAGTTGCAAGAGCCGGTTTTGTAAGAGGAATAATAACTTTTCTTAAAATCGTAATATCTCCTGCTCCGTCTACTACTGCTGCCTCTATCAGGGCATCCGGTATACCATCCACGAACTGCTTCACCAGGAACAAACCTACCGGCATGGCAATCAACGGAAGAATGTGGGCAAACCATGTGTTGTATGCACCAATATTTACTATAATTAAGTATCTTGGAATAGCAACCGCAGTCGCTACAAACATAAGAGCCATCTGATTGACTTCCCACAAAGCACCTTTTATCTTGAATTTTTTCTTCGAGAAAACATAGGCTGCCATAATTGTAATAATTAAGTTCAACACTACTGTCAGAACTGTTACAATCAACGAATTCAAGAAATATCTCGACATCGGAATACCTGTGGAACCTGCCAGATTTAAGAGATTCTTGAAGTTATCCATTGTCGGATTCTGTACAAAAATTGTTGGTGGGAATCTAAATAATTCTCCCAACGGCTTAAACGCTTGATTTATCAAATAGATTACAGGAATAATCATGAATATTGATAAAGGAAACGCGATAGCATGGAATTTTAACTGTCCTTTTGAAAATCTTGAAGGATTAATTCTATTACCTTGAAAATTTGCCATTTACTTTTCCTCCTTTCTAATACTCATCTTTTTCTGTAAATAATTTGTTTGCTACCTGACTACATACCCATACCAGACACAAGAGTGCTACGGAAACTGCCGCTGCATAGCCCATCTCGTATCTTACAAATGCGAAATCATCAATATGGTTTGCAATCAACTGTCCGGAATACTCCGGTGTCGGGTTCGCTCCTGCTAAAGCTACACCAATCCATCCCATGTTAAATGCGTTTACAATCGACATAACCGCACCGAATAACATCTGTGGTTTCATAGAAGGTACCGTAATATAGATGATTTC
>CAQBGY010000036.1 GCA_948759685.1 uncultured Eubacterium sp. | reverse complement strand
GGTCCGTGACTGGAGTTCAGACGTGTGCTCTTCCGATCTAATTGTTTACTCCAAAGCATCTTTTGGAACATTATGATGAAAAGATAAAAAGTAGACCTTCAGTAGGATTAGATAGGGTTTCTCCTAAAAAATTTGAAGAAGAACTAGATGAAAATATTCAAATTATTGTAAGGAAGACGAAGAATGGTTCTTATCATTTCACAAGATATAAACAGTTGTTATTTACTAAAGGTCCTAAGAAATTACCAAGAGCAATATGTATTCCAACAATGAGAGATAAATTGACGGCATCAGTGTTGAATGAATTATTGTTAGGTGTATATGGAAACGAATGCAAAACACAGATGCCACAACTTATAATTGATGATATTGTAAATAAGATTTCGTTGTATGAGTGTTTTATAAAGTTAGATATTAAGGGGTTTTATGGAACAATAAATCAAGATAAATTAATTCATATATTAAAAAAGAGAATACGTAAATATGAAATCATTTCTTTGATATGGAATGCAATTAGAACAGAAGCAGTGAGTTATCCTATAAAAGAAATATCTGAACAGAAGGAGAGAACTATAGGAATTCCAGAAGGATTGCCAATATCAAATGCATTAGCCAATATATATATGCTTGGTATTGATAAGAAATATCAAAATGTTGATTACATATCGTATTACAGATATGTTGATGATATTTTGATTTTGGTAAATGAAAATAAATTTTCTAAAGTAAAGCAAGAAATATTCAATGATATAAATTCGCTTGGTTTGAGTTTGAATGAAAAAGAAGATGAAGGGGCTGTGACGGATTCATTTGAGTATTTAGGGTATCTTATCAATGATAGTAAAGTAACTGTAAGGAAAAGCAGTATATTAAAAATTGAACAATCGTTAGAGACTTTATTTAGAGAAATACGAAGTAGTAACGTTAGTTATTTACAATGGAAGCTAAATCTAAAAATTACAGGATTTATTCTTGACAATCATAAATATGGATGGCTTTTTTTCTATTCTCAAATTACAGATATGCGTTTGCTTTTTCATTTAGATGATGTTGTAAAAAAACTGATTAAACGATACAAGTTGGAAGGTAAAATAAAGACAAAAAGATTTGTTAGAACATTTGCTGAAATGCATATGGCGTTGCACGAAACAAAATATATTCCTAATTTGGACAACTTGAATATGGATGATAAGAAAAAACTTTTGTCAGATATATATGAAATGGATTTATCAGGAAAGGATGAACAATTTATAGAGAATCAGTTTAGAAAAATGATGAAAAGGGAAATAAGAAATATTGAAAAAGATATTCAAAATATTTCTTAGAAAGAAATAACAAGTGCAAGCACACATATTTGTTTATGACGGAATTTCGTGATATTCATTTGATATCTGTTTAGTCATATACTGAAAATAATAGATATAAAATCAACAAATATGTTAATGAAACATAATAAAAATTCATTAAACAAAGTTCATAGTAGGGCGTTTGAATAGGAAATGGACTGAGAGTAGTCAGAAAAATAGAAATAGTGCAAAAACGCATTTATGTGTTTCTTGCACTATTTTTTGTTTTTTGGCTATTTGAAGGCATGGCACGAGGTTTATTGATGAATGAGTACAAAGTATGAGTGAGTCAATAAGATGAGTGTAATGGCTGCTCTCAGGCTTAAAAAGGAAATACATTATCGAAATAAAGGGTATAATTTGTAACTCTAACTATCATATTACGAAATTGGGTTAAAAGATGAGGTTTTTTTATCACCAAAAATGTAGAGAAAATAATTTATTGTAAAGCAGTTGTTGTTATAATGAAATATAAATGCTATAATTATGCTATATTTTAAACTAGGAGAGAAAAATGGGATTTTCAGAGGAAGTTAAGGAATTAAGACATAAGTGTTTATTGAGTCAAACAGATTTTGCAAAGGCGATAGGAGTGTCTTTTTCAACAGTAAATAGATGGGAGACAGGAAAATCAAAACCTAATTATAAGGCGTTGAAAAGAATAGATGAATATTGCAAGAAAAATGATATAGGGTTTGCTGGTTTTGAAATTATTTGGGAGGAAATATAATGTCATTTACACATATAGATTGTTTTAGTGGTCCAGGTGGAATTTGTACAGGGTTGCATGCTGCGGGATTTGAGACAAAAGTTGCTATTGAATATATAAAAAGTTGTGTTGATACATATTCGGCTAATCATCCAGGGGTTCATACAATATGGTCGGATATTCGAAATGTTACAGCTGATCAGATACTACCATATATACCAAAAGAAGGAGTGGATTTAGTAACTTCAGGAATGCCTTGTGAAACATTTTCAACCGCAGGAAACACTTCAAGATCATTTTATGACGATAGACAATTTTTATTCAGAGAGGGAATTAGAATTGCACGGATTGCAAATGCTAAATTGATTCTATTTGAAAATGTACCTGCTATAACGACTAAAACAGTATCAAAGAAATCCAAAAAGTTGATAGTGGATGTTTTAAAAAAAGAATTAGAAGAAGCTGGATATGGAAATTATATAGAAGTTGTATTAAGTGCAAATCAATTTGGAGTGCCCCAAAAGAGAAATAGATATTTTATATTAGCAAGTAAATACCTTGATTGGGAATTGCATGAACCAATTTCAACAAATTTAAAAGAAATTAGCGTTGGGGAAGCATTTGCTGGATTGAAGAATGTTGTTGCAAATAGTGGAAAAGAAGAATGTGAGTATAATGGGGAGGAATCGGAGTATTCGTTATTAATGAAAGATAATACTTTCTGGAGAAGAGAAGAAAGCGTTCAAAATACAGTTACAAATCATTTGCCAATGAGACATCGAGAATATACGTTAGAAAGGTTTGCTTTGTTACAGCAGGGAGAAAGTCTAAAAAATTTGTTTGATAGATATACAGGGAAAGAGAGGGAAAAACTCCAAGAAAAACGTGTATTACCAAAAAAAATGTTTATAAAAAGAAACTATCGCCTAAAACTTGAAGAACCTTCACCTACAGTGACGAGTCATTGCTTGGATGAATTTGTACATCCGATATATAATAGAGCTTTAACTGTACGAGAATGCGCCAGGTTACAATCGTTTCCAGATTCATATGATTTTTGTGGAGGCCCATATATTGTTCCTCACATTGACCGGACAACGCAAGACAAATATGAACAGATTGGGGATGCTGTGCCTCCATTATTGGCATATGCGTGGGGAAAAAAAATTGATAATATATTGAAAGAAGGGCTACGTAATGAACAATGAAAATAAATTAGATTATAAACTTTTTTGTAAAGAACTATATAAAAAAACATGGGAAAAAGAGTATATGATTGAAAGTCAAAATAAACAAACGTTTGCAGCTCAACAATCAGCCAGATTGGCTGCTCAAAGAAAAGCAATAGATAAGGTGTTGGTAGAGTCTCTTCTTAAGTATTCTCCAGAAATATCCGAAAGTGAAATTTGGAATGAGATTGGGTTGATACATAAAGTTCATGTTGCAGAGTTGTCAGCGTTTGATATATCAGAGGATATACAGGAGGAAGTGATTAAGAGATGTCTGTCAGCTCATCAAAGTTGGATAAAAGCAAGTGGTCATTCTTTTGAAAGATATATCTCTAATATACAGAATGAAGAATTACAAAAGAATGAAATAAGGTTTATTCTTAAGTCGGAACTTACAAAAATGATAAAAGAAGATGCATTGACAAATACAGCAGAAGATATCAAGGGATTAATTTCATGGGGAAAAGATTTTGATTTATATGCCATTCAGTCTGTGCATGGAGACACACATGTATTTGGATGTATTCAGTCCAAAACAAGTATTAGAGATAGAGTTGGTAGAGATGTTAACTTTTCTCATAATGCAATGGAAGGATTGTTTTGGTCAGCAGCGGTTACATTAGATGGTGGTTTTTTGAATATGCCAGAATTTATACATATGGTTAATGGAGGAGGATCCTATAATAAAAATGGATGGCACGGAATGTATGCTATGTCTGGAATACAAAAAACTAATGAAAGAATATACAAAACAGATGATTTGCTAAGTGTATTTGTGAATCATTCAATTGAAGCGGCAAAACAATTTATTAGAGATCGTAGGCAATTAAACTCAGACTGGAAGGCGGATTAGGGTGTTTAAAGAGAACGTTAGTGTTTATTTGAGATCATTATGATGAAATGCTATAATTCAATGTTGTGATTAATATGAATTAAGGGGTTAGTTGTGTTTAACGTAAATGAATATAGTAAAGATGAGAGAAAAAGCAATAAAAGAAAACTTATTTTTATAGACAATACAAAATTAATGGTATATAATATATATAACAGAATAGAATAATGATTTTATATGTTTATGGGGGAAGAAAATGAAGATACTATCTTATGAGCGGCAAAAATAAAATAGTGTATTCAGGATATATAAAGCTATAAGAGGTGTCTGAATTTTGCAGTATTAATTCCTGCATATTCAGGGATCTTTTTTTATAGGAGAATAGGAGATTTGATTATGGCTGTATCATATATTAAAATCGAAAACTATAAATCAATAAAAGATATTTTTTTGAAAATTTCCGATATCAATACATTAATAGGAGAGAATGGTAGTGGAAAGAGTAATATTTTGTCAGCTATGAAATTTTTTTATAGCAAATTAAATGAGCAATCAAGTATATCGCCAATAGATATCTTTGACATAAATAATAAGTATAGTAACGAGGTCAAAATTACTATTGGATATAATCTGAAAAAACTAAAAAGAATGTGTTATAAAAATAATATTAACGTTGCTGAGAATAAATTTTACAATGATATTGTACACTTAAGTGAAACGGATGAAATTGAAGTAACAATGATTGCGATAAAGGACAGAGACATTATATGGAATAAGAATTATCAACAAAGGCAGTTATTGTATTATTTATATCCAATCTATACTATAGATACAAGAAAAATTAATTTGAGTGAGTGGAATAAACTTTGGAATCAAATAGGAAATTTGGGGAAACTAGAGAAAAATGCCGAAATAAAATTTAAAGAAGAAATAAACAATAATATTAAGGATGATAAAAAATTAAGGAGTTTATATTGTCGAATATCTCAAGTATTGGAAAAAAACAATATAAAAATAAAAAAATATACACCAGGACAAATGGCAGAAATTACTTCAAAGTTGTATTTTGGCGGGGAAATATTTGAAGTAGATGAACAGAAATTAAATATTTATTCTAATGGAACAAACACCTATAATTATTTGAAATCTTACGTACAGATTCTAGCATTATTGTCAGATATTAAGATGAAAGAACCAATGTTGATTATAGATGAGCCAGAAATTAGTTTACATCATAATTTTATTGATGAAGTTGTGAGAATATTGTTTGAAAATAGCAAAAGAATTAAAATTATTATATCAACACATTCGTCTAGGTTAATAAAAAATGTTCTTATAGAAAATATAGATGAAAGTGTTATTTATCATATAAAAAAGCATGAATTGTATACAACAGCTAAAAGGATGAGGCGCTTTCAGGATACGAGAGAGTATGTAAGAGTAACAGATCAGCATGCAAATGCATATTTTGCTAAGATGATTGTATGTGTAGAGGGAGCAACAGAAGTAGAATTATTGCGAAATCGTTTTTTAAAATTAGTTTATCCAGTGTTAAATGAAATAGATGTTATGGAAGGAATGGCAGAGGAAGTAGAAAGAAAGATAATTTCTCCTAAGGAAAGAAAATATGATGTGCCCATTATATACACTATAGATATGGACAAAGTGTTGATATATAGTAAAGAGAAAAAATGCTTACAAATAAGAAAGGGTAAATTAAATTTTAATCCAAATTATTCATTTACATATAAACGTTATAATACAATAGCAGTAAAAAAAAGGATTAATAATATGGTTGAGAAATGTGCATTTAGATATAAAATGCCAATCTTTACATGCGTAGATAAAAATTTTTTAGAGTTAAAGAGCTTAATAAAAAAATATTTTTTAGAATATGATTATTTTGTTATGGATACGACAATTGAAGGAATGCTAATTAACATATTCAATTTGGATAAATTTATCTTATTTATAAAAGAAAATTGCAGAAAAAATATTAGTTGGGAGAGAATAGAGAAGATAGTTAATAAGTTTAATGATTGGGAAGTACTCAATAGTTATAGACTTCTATGTGAAGGAAAATGTGATTTTGTTATGGGAATAGAAGAACTTAAAAGGAATAATACAAATAAGGAACGAGCCAAGAAAAATGTAAATGAAATATATGATGTTTTAGAAAACAATATAGTATCTAAAACTGATGGCTGGGTTAGTAGATGGCTGGAGTATTATATCTGCACAGAGTTGGAAATTGAACCGTTTAAAAAAGGGAGCTATGATAAATTAAAAAAAGAAATCAATCAAAGTGAAAAAAGAGAACAATTACTTGTAAAACTTTCAAAAGAGTTTAGTGAATTAAGTAGTTGGATTGAGGAAATTGTTAGGAGATATTATAATGTTAGCAAATAGGCAAGCAGTAAAGTCTTGATATAAACGTTTGATATTAAGAACCTTGAAGATGAATTAACAACTCATGGAAAACCAAGGAATAAATGATACTTTTAGAGTTATGCCTACGGCGTACCCATTACCCGTAAAGATAAACAGATTTAACATTCGCTTTGCGAATGAATGGGATAGTGCTTGCCTATTTATTTTATAGAGGAAATTATGCATATTTACGATAAGACATATTTTTATAAAAAAATAGTAAAAAAAACCGAAATAGAAATTTTACAAGTTATTGAAAATAAAGAAAAAAATTATGTAACATATAATTTACAAAAAAACATGGAAGTAGAACAATTAGTGCGATAAATGCCGAGAGTTTATTATATGATATTCAAGTAGAATTAAAAAACTATTTAAACAAAATACCTATTTCAATTGCAGCTAAAGGATTTAAAAAGAATGAAAATTATTTCGGATTTCTAAAGCCACATATTAATAAAAAATATTATTTAAGAATTGACATAAAGGATTTTTTTACACAAATAGATTATGTAAAAATATGTAATACATTAAATCAATTTATAAGAGATGATCGAATTATCGACCAAGTGGCGGAATTATGTACGTTAAATTATACATTGCCGCAGGGAGCAGTTACATCGCCAGTTGTTTCAAATATAGTGTTTTTAAGAACAGACCAAAGAATTTTAAAATATTGTCAGTCATTAACAAAAAATAATAGATATGGAGATATGCCAATTAATGATGTTGTTTATACAAGGTATGCAGATGATTTACTTTTTTCGAGCGATAATATAAATTTTAAAAAGAAAACATTTTTTATAAAGACTATTAAAAAAATTCTACATAGTGCGGGATATGAAATAAATTATGAAAAATTAAAGTATGGTTATGAGGAAATAAGTTTGTCAGGAATTGTAATAGGTGCTAATATCCGTTTGTCGCGAAAGAAAATTAATGGATTGAATACTTTGCTTTACTATTTTGATAAACGAGAGGATATCAGTAAAAAGTATAGAATTGATAAAAGCAAAATTAATGACAAAAATTTAATTGATAGTATAAATAGATTAAAAATTATAGGAAGTAGAGGGGAAATAAAAGAGTTTAAGAATATTCAAGATTTAATAAATTATTTATGTGGTTATAGAGCTTTTTTGATATCAGTTGAACAAGCTAATAGTAAGGTAGACAATCAGACTATGCATAATCATAAAAGAGTAAAAAAGTTAGAGTGTATAATTGATGCAATTGCGAAGAATTATTGCATATAGGGATTTTTGATATTACTAATGATTTATACATAGATATTTTATAGACAAAATTTATCTTATCGGAGAACACAATGAGAAAACGAAAATATCAAATAATCGAAATCGCAGAAGAAAACGACTTAACAAGTAGAACATACGACATCTCCATGATGATTGTAATATTCGCAAGTTTAGTTCCTTTTGCTTTTAAAGAGCAGCTCTCAGCCTTTTATGGTTAGACCGAATTACAGTAACCATCTTTATTATAGATTATATTCTAAGATTAACAACAGCGGATTTTAAATTAAAAGGAAAAGGCATAATCGCCTTTGTAATCTATCCTTTTACTCCCATAGCGATTATTGATTTGCTTTCAATCCTTCCATCAATAACTATATTAAATAGTGGATTCAGGCTTTTAAAAATATTTAGGCTTATGAGAACTTTTAGAGTGTTTAGAGTTTTTAAGGCAGTTCGTTATTCAAAAAATATTATGATTATCTTACGTGTTTTGAAAAGACAGAGAGATTCGTTATTAGTAGTGTTATGGTTGGTGATAGCGTATGTTCTTGTTTCAGCATTAATTATATTTAATGTGGAACCACAGACATTTGATTCGTTTTTTGATGCCATTTACTGGGCAACGGTATCACTTACTACAGTGGGATATGGCGATATTTATCCGGTGTCCATGGCAGGGCAGATAATAACAATGCTGTCAGCGGTCTTAGGAATTGCAATCGTGGCATTGCCGGCAAGTATTATAACCGCAGGATATGATATATGGAAGAAATAAATTCGAAAAAGGAGGGTTAATATACATATATAAATAGTGTAAGTCATTTGGGAAGTTATCGGAAATATGGATAGTTTCTTAATGAATATATAGAAAACAAATATGGCCATTATAAGTACAAAAAGGAGAGAAACACAATGGAAAAAATCAAAAGAATATTTCAAACGAAAATAGTAATATTTTCATTAGTATTATTACTAGCAGGTGGGAACGTCTATTATAACGATATCCCGGTTCAAGCAGACACTACAGTGTACATAACTGCTACGGGTGAAAAGTATCACACACACAAATGTGGAAATGGGAATTATTTCCCAGAAACTTTATCATATGCAAAATCATTAGGATTGACCCCATGCAAAAAATGTTTTCCTTATGGTGCACCGAGTAGTAGCTCCAATGGTAGTAGTGGTTCTTCTATCCCTAAAAAGTCAACAAAACCTATCAAAATCAACAAAACTTTTGTGCTTTTAGTAAAAGGAAAATCAATTAAATTGAAAATTAAACATGCTACACAGAAAGTAACATGGACATCAACGAAAACTTCGGTTGCAGCTGTTTCTTCAAGTGGAAAAGTAACAGCGAAGAAGGCAGGAAAAGCTGTGATTACTGCTACTGTCGGCAGTCAAAAGAAAAAATGTACAGTAAAAGTTGAATCGCCGAAACTTAATGCGGCAAAGATTTCTATGAAGGTCGGAGATACAAAGACTTTGAAATTGAAGGGCTGCAAGCATTCTGTTAAGTGGTGGTCAGAGGACAGTGATATTGTTAAAGTAACAAAAGGAAAACTGAAAGCAAAAGATACTGGAACAACAAAAATAAAAGTAAAAGTACATGGGAAGACATACAGTTGTAAAGTGACTGTAAAGAGACCAGATGTAACTAAGATTTGGCTCAATCCTTCGAATATAACCTTGAATGCAAAACAAACGTATACGATAAGCTATATGTCAAATCCGGAAAGCATACCTGATTATTATAATGCAACATGGAAGAGCGAAAATGAGTCTGTGGTACAAATAAAATATTCAGAGTATGATTACGTAGATGTATATACGGTCGGAGTTGGAGAAACAGATATAACGATGACAGTCGGTGGAAAGATGGTTAAGTGTCATGTTATTGTGCAGTAATATGTTCCACGCTGTGAGATAATAATTTGAACGAAAAATAATCATGATATAATTTAATATAAGAAGCGATTGCATGGGAACTTAAGGCATTTATACGTGAAAAGGAAATAAAATGGAAAAAATACTTCAAAGACTATTACAAATGTTTCAACAAAATTCAGAAATAGGAAAAGTCACTGTAGATGAAAATGATATTTCTTTTGAAGAACATCCGGAAATGGAGTTTGTTCTTTCAGAAGGAACAATGAGGAGTTTCAATCCCTTTAATAAAAAGAAAGAAATATATTATGAAGGGCGTTTATTTGTTGGTGATAAAAGAGAAGTATCAATTTGGTCTACAGACTGTGAGAGCACAGAAGAGTTTGTTGAAGCTTTGTATGAAATGGTTGTTGATGAAATAAAAAGATATATAGGGATAGGAAAGACTTTTGTGGGAAGAGTAATCAAGATTAAGCAAAAATTCTTTTTGCCCAAGGCAATTATTGTTTTGGACAATGGTCATGAAGGAGTAAAGATAAAATGTGGAAAAGCATTGGCGAAAGAAATACGAGTGGGTGAAATCTACACGGTGGGGCATGTTGGGAAAAAGATGATAAATATTAGGAAAGGTAACAAGAATAAAGAAAGTGAAATTTACAAACAATAACAGATCAGATATATCAATACTACACTTAAAATCAGGCATGAAATACATAACAGCAACCTCTGACATGGCAAACGCTATTTACAGTCTTTTACAAACAACAATCAAAACGGTATACCCAAAGTATTATCCAAAAGAAGTGGTAGATTTCTTTTGCCATCACCATAGCAAAGAACACATTTTAGACGGAATAGCGTCTGGAAATATGGGGGTATTAATGGATGGAAACGTGATTGTCGGGACAGGCTGCTTTAACGATAATCATATTACAGGGGTATATGTGTTGCCCTCTCATCAAAAACAAGGCTGTGGTTCGTATATTATAAATTGCTTGGAAACAGAAATTGCAAAAAAGTATGATAAAGCCATCTTAGATGCTTCACTTCCGGCAGTATGTTTATACGAGAATAGAGGCTATAAAACTGTTGGGCATGGAATATACGAATTGGCAAATGATGTGAAGTTGGTTTATGAAATTATGGACAAAAAATTAGTGATTTGTTACAATGACATTTGATAGAGGAGTGAGAGAAATCGTATAATAAATTGAGGTTTTTCTTCCTAAGTTGGCAACAGTTCAGCCATCAGCTCGAAAATCCTGCGGATTTCCTTCGCTGTGGTTGTTCATCATATGATATAAAACGCATATAACATATTGCCTGCAAGCAGTCATATGCCATATGCGCCTTATATCGCATGGCTGAACTGTTACCCAAATTGATGAATAACGGATTAGGAGATTAAGTGAAATGAGTACTAAAAGTATTGATGTAAGGATATTGTATAAAACATATGCAGAATTAGGAGGGCAGGAAGTTACTATTACTGGTTGGATTAGAAATATCAGAGATTCTAAAACATTTGGTTTTCTTGTATTAGCAGACGGGACGTTCTTTAATTCTGTTCAGGTGGTATTCAGCAAGGATGTTATAGATAATTTTGATGAGATTGCTCATCTGAATGTAGGCGCAGCAGTCTATGCAACGGGAGTTGTAACATTGACACCGGATGCAAAGCAGCCATTTGAAATTCAGGCAACAAAGATTGTGGTAGAAGGAACATCCACACCGAATTATCCGATTCAGCCAAAACGTCATTCGATGGAGTTTTTACGTACACAGTCCCATCTTAGAGCGCGAACAAATACATTTCAGGCTGTATTTAGGGTTCGTTCCCTTTGTGCATATGCAATTCATAAGTTCTTTCAGGAGAGAGATTTCGTGTATGTGCATACACCAATTATTACGGGAAGTGACTGCGAAGGTGCCGGTGAAATGTTCCAGGTGACAACAATGGATTTAAATAATATTCCAAAGCATGAGAAGGGAAACATTGAATATTCAGAAGATTTCTTTGGTAAGGCGACAAACCTTACGGTATCAGGTCAGTTAAATGGTGAGACATATGCACAGGCATTTAAGAATATTTATACCTTTGGACCTACATTTAGAGCAGAAAATTCCAATACAACGCGTCATGCAGCAGAATTCTGGATGATTGAGCCTGAGATTTCATTTGCGGATCTTGATGATGATATGGCACTTGCAGAGGATATGCTTAAGTATGTGATTAATTATGTTTTAGAGCATGCACCGGAAGAGATGCAGTTCTTTAACCAGTTTATTGATAAAGGACTTTTGGACAGACTGAATCATGTTGTAACATCTGATTTTGGACGTATCACATATACAGAGGCTATTGCAGAACTTGAGAAACATAACGATAAGTTCGAATATAAGGTGAGTTGGGGATGTGATCTTCAGACAGAGCATGAGAGATATCTTACAGAGAAGGTATTTGGTCGTCCGGTATTTGTTACGGATTATCCAAAGGAAATCAAAGCATTCTATATGAAACTGAATGAGGATGGGAAAACAGTTGCGGCAATGGATTGTCTTGTGCCGGGAATTGGAGAGATTATCGGTGGTTCTCAGAGAGAGGATAATTATGATGTGCTTGTTGAACGAATGAAAGAGTGTGGATTGAAAGAAGAGGATTATGGATTCTATCTTGATCTTCGCAAATATGGTTCATCACGTCACGCAGGATTTGGTTTAGGTTTTGAGAGATGTGTAATGTACCTTACAGGTATGGGAAATATTCGTGACGTAATTCCTTTTCCAAGAACAGTAGGAAGTTGCGAACTTTAGGAGAAGTGACGGATAGATATGATAGAAAAGCGGGAGGTTTTTGGGATGAGCAGAATGTATATTCCAGAAGGGTACAAGTCAGCCCTTAACTTAAAAGAAACGCAGATAGCAATAAAAAAAGTAAAGGATTTTTTTCAATCTCAGTTGACAGCACAACTGAATTTGTATCGAGTAACAGCACCTCTGTTTGTTGAGCCGAAATCCGGACTGAATGACAATTTAAATGGTGTGGAGAGACCGGTTTCTTTCGGAATAAGAGAGCAGCAGGAAGCAGAAGTTGAAATAGTTCATTCCCTTGCAAAGTGGAAGAGAATGGCTTTAGGACGCTATGGTTTTCGTGTAGGTGAAGGACTTTATACAGATATGAACGCCATTCGCCGTGATGAGGACACGGACAATATCCACTCTATTTATGTTGATCAATGGGATTGGGAGCGTATTATCGACAAATCTGAACGCAATGAGAAGACTTTGAAAGAGATTGTAAAAGCTGTTTATGAAGCTCTTCGTGTGACAGAGAAATATGTGGCAAATAATTATGACTATGTTCAGTGTATTCTTCCGGAGGAAATTCGCTTTATTACAACGCAGGAACTGGAGGATAAGTGGCCTGACCTTGATGCACATCAGAGAGAGTATGAGGCAGCAAAAGAATATGGTGCAATTTTCCTTATGAAGATTGGTGACTTTCTAAAGAGTGGTGAGAAGCATGATGGACGTGCGCCGGACTATGATGACTGGCAGCTTAATGGTGATATCATCGTGTATTATCCGGTAAATGATATTTCATTAGAACTCTCATCTATGGGAATTCGCGTGGATGAAGATAGTTTGCGTGAGCAGCTTGAGAAGGCAGGCTGTCAGGAGAGAGCAGAACTTCCTTTCCAAAAAGCGATTTTAGATAAGAAACTTCCATACACTGTTGGTGGTGGAATCGGACAGAGCCGTATATGTATGTTCTTCCTTAGAAAATGTCATATTGGTGAAGTTCAATGTTCTATTTGGCTAAAAGAGGATATAGAATATGCAGCAAAGAAGGGAATTACGATTCTTTGATGGAATGAGAAAAAATTATAGAGTAATTGGACCAATCTGTAAATAGATTCAAATAACTCTTCTAGCAAAAGAAAGTCACATTTTTCGACTACTAGAAGAATGACAAAATAAAAAACTAGAATTTTTAGTAGCCGCTTATCTTTTTGAGAGATAGGCGGTTTTTTACTGCTCAGCGAACCAAAAATATTAAGAATTGATTGGAGGAAAGAAAAATATGTGAAAATTAGTGCATAAAATAAAGCAGACTCAAATCAACGAGTCTGCAAATAAGGTCCCTTAGTCTAAAGGTTAGGACACAGCCCTTTCAAGGCTGGGATGCCCGGTTCAAGTCCGGCAGGGATCATTAGGGGCAGGTATGCCTAGTGGCGAAGGCGGCGGACTGTAAATCCGTTACATTAGAAACAACGTTGGTTCGAGTCCAACCCTGCCCATTTTGAGTATAAAGCCAAATTTCTTTAATTTATTTTCGCTCCAAACGGCATTAAGGACAACTTCGCAATTTTAAACATTTGCAACCCAAATGGAATACCGATGATAGTAATACACAGCAGGCATCCTATTACAAAGTGTTCAACGGCTAATACGAATCCGGATAAAAAAATCCATAATATATTAACTAAAAATGAAGCTGCCCCACCACCATAGACGACATCTTTTCCAAAGGGGAAGAAACTAAGTGTTGCAAATTTAAAACATTGCAAGCCAATGGGTATCCCCACGATAGTAATACACCATAATAAACCAGTGCATGCCCAACTCAATCCACTGATGAATCCTCCAAATATAAACCATAAAATATTACCTAAACATCCCATTTAAAAATCTCCCTTTAGTTTCCTTATCATATAAGTTGTAAAATGTTTCATATCAGTATTCGTAAAGTTATCTATATATAAATAACTTATTCAAACAAGTTCTCTCTTATTTTAAAATATCTTGAGTTTTACTGCAATAAAAAGTTAACACAAGTAGTACCATTTACAAATATATGATATGATATCGAAAGAGAAACAAAAATAAATTATATATGCTGAATCAAGGGGCGTAAAATATAGATTTTAAAATTAGAAATTAAAACACAAGGAGAGTATAACATGCTATTTCAGATATCAGGAATTACAATATTACTAATATTCTACGGGTGTTACTTTCTCAAAATGGGATTTCAAAGGAAAAAAGGAATCCAGACAAATCAAATCGGAAAAGGAAAAGTTGGAACTGTAAAAATCATTGAAAACATGATGAAAGTCGTGACGATTCTTGTACCGATTATTGAAGTCGTCAGTATATATCTACATACTACAAAATTTCCTATTAGCGTAAGAATATTGGGTATATGCATCGGTTTTATTGGTGTTACTGTGTTCGTCATATCGGTTTTAACCATGAGAGACAGCTGGAGAGCAGGAGTATCTGAAACGGATGAGACAGAACTGGTTACAAGTGGAATTTATCAGATTAGCCGTAATCCGGCATTTCTTGGATTTGATTTGGTTTATATAGGAATTGCGCTTATGTTCTTTAATTGGGGATTGCTGTTTGTATCAGTGTTTGCAATGGTTATGTTTCATTTGCAGATTGTAAATGTTGAGGAAAAATTTTTGACAAAAGCCTTTGGTAGTGAATATGTAGATTATCAAAAAAGGGTTAACAGATATTTAGGAAGTAAAATTAAGGTAAGGACAATGAATTATACAATCCGTGAAATTAGAAAAAGTGAATACTCAAATTTGTCTGAGTTTTTATATGAAGCAATTTTTATTCCGAAAGGAATGGATAAACCACCGAAATCTATTATCTTACAACCGGAACTGCAGGTATATGTTGCTGATTTCGGGAAGCCTGATGATTGGTGTCTGGTTGCAGAAATAAAAGAGAAGGTGGTAGGTGCAGCATGGGTACGTATTATGAATGATTATGGGCATGTTGATGATGAAACGCCATCGCTTGCAATATCTCTTTATGAACAATATAGGAACTTAGGGATTGGTACCGAACTTATGAGAGATATGCTGAAGCTTTTAAAGGACAAAGGATATAAGCAGGTGTCTCTTTCTGTGCAGAAAGCAAATTATGCGGTGGATATGTACAGGAAATTAGGATTCGAGGTAGTTGAAGAAAAGGAAGAAGAGTATATAATGATTTGCTCATTGAAATAAGCGAGAGATTTAAATGTGAGTGGTTATCTCCAAAATGGAAACAGCCCCTAGATAAAAAAGAAATGTTGACATCCTACTTATTAGATGTTACCATAACAAAAAAATTAAGGAGAGTATAAAAATGAGCCAGAATTTACATTCAAGATATTACATGTACATGTATTATAGGCATATCAGTTTATAACCATAGCACATTACATGCACAGTTATAAACCGATAGGTCTTATATGTCTGTGCATAGATAGAATGTAAATCACTGTTTTTATATATTACATCATATATTTATCGCATCAGGCATATAGACGCTTGGTGCGATTTTTTGATTACATAAAATATCATCTGCAGGGCATAAGAACAACGAGAGTTTGGGCTTCAAGATGCTTTATCCAAAATCGGAAAGGAGCCAGACTGCTCGAGTATAAAATAGGAGGTAAGTTATGAAAGAAAAAATATTTGATGTAAACATTCGAACATATGAAGACAAAGATGCAGAACCAATTAGCAGACTTATAGTTAGAAATTTTTTGGAGGTAAACAGCAAAGATTATGGAATTGAGGCGATGAAGGAATTGGCACAGAGCCATGATGCCGCATGGGTAAGACAGGTAGCAGCGTATGCCCATATGTATGTATTTGAAAGGGGAAATCAAATCATAGGTGTCGGTTCAATTTCCAGCTTTTGGGGAAGTGAAACAGAAAGCATTTTGTTGACAGTTTTTGTTCTGCCGGAACTTCATGGAAAAGGTATAGGCAGGCTGATTATTAAAACGCTGGAAGCAGATGAATTATATACTAGAGCCGACAGAATCGAAATTCCTGCATCTATTACAGCGGTGGAGTTTTATAGAAAATTTGGATATGATTTCAAAAATGGTGTGAAGGAGTTAGATGATGAGGGACATTACAGATTAGAAAAGTTTCGAAGAGCGTGAGAGCAATTAAAATAAAATCTCAAATTGACATATTTGGGAAAAGATGTAAAATAAAAGTGTATTTTATTATGTATGTGGGGGGATATTAGAGATGACATACAACAAAATTATATATGAAGAAAGGAGAGTTTTATCAAACCCCTTTCTAATATTATTTTGATAAACGAAAAACAATATGATAAGAAAAATAATGAAAAAGAATTGCGGAAGGAAAATGATGGCGGGTCTTTTAGCCTGTGCGTTAATTTTTTCCTGTGTAGGAGTCAAAACAGCCAGAGCGGCTAACAATTGGATGCCGAACATTACGGCATCAAGTGCTGTGAATAACAAGAAAGAAATATTGTGTATTGGTAATAGCATGACATTTTATAACAATACTCCATTTTTGCTAAGAAAAATGACAGGTAGTGGTGTTGTAGTAAATTATCTAACTTGGAGTGGCCAGTCTTTATATAAGCACGGTGAGTGGATTAATAAAGTTTTAAAATCGGGAGGTATTTATACCAACTTTAAAAACAGTTTGACAACACAGGATAAAGCAGCATTAGTTAAAGATGGTAAGGCTTCCACTTTTAATGAGGAAAGAGCAAAAAAGAGGTTTAATTGGTATGCCAGTGCTCTGTTTAAGGATTATACAAACGAAACAAATACAAAACAGTTAACTCCAATTTCATATGATTATGTAGTGCTGCAAGATTTAACTGATAATGTAAAAGATACTGCAAACTTTAATTCATATATTAATAATTCAAGCGCAGCATTATCCAGAGATTATTTTAAAAATACTTGGAAGGGTGGTTTATGTAGAGATATTTACGAGTTAAGAAGTAATGGAGCAACTCATGGTGCCACAAAATATATAATAAATGCGACATATACTTCAGTGAAAGATAAAAAACTTTCAGCAGCAGAAACATTGCAGACGAAAATCGATAATCAGGCTGAAAAAATGAAGAATGATTTGGCTAGTAGTTTCAATGTCCCGGGAGGTAAGACATATAATTTGGGAAGTGGTGATGTAAAAGCAGCATATACAGGTGATGTTGTATTTAGTTACTTACATAATACAAAAGGTAATGGTATTACATGCACAGCAAGTAATATTTCAGCGATGATTCGTAGCGATTATAAGCATCCAAAGTATGCAGCTTCTATTATGCAGGCAGCAACAATTTACAGAGTCATTTTTGGAAAACTTCCTTCTTATTTGACACTGACTAGTGTTACACCGGCATTTAATTTATCTGATTGTCTTGCTGCAGATGGAACGAATCATTTACCGACATCAGCTGACTATACATTTGTGAAAAATAACAATGCAACATTATATCAATATGTTCAGAATTATGGTACAACCACAAAAGCAGCTTGGAAATAGTTTCTTGCGTTAGAGGTGTTATTTAATACAATAATTATATGAATATATTAATGAATGAGTTAAGTACCGAATATGTGTGGATTTCACATATTCGGTACTTTTTTATTATGGGTCGTGACCCTGTTGAGCTCGGAAACGAGCGAAATATCAACCAC
>CAQBGY010000035.1:13292-18344 GCA_948759685.1 uncultured Eubacterium sp. | reverse complement strand
AAAATCAGGAATTTATTCAGATATTATCTGAAAATAGAGGAAATGATAAAGTAATGGTGGCATTGGCAAAAGAACGGCAGAGAAAAATGATGCCGGCCCAGTATTCGGTCAGTATAACAAATGAATTACTTGAATTACTAAAGAAAAAATATGGAGAAGAATTTGTTAAGGTCAGAGCGTAGGAGATTGTGAAAGTATGGTTATTACGTCAACATCAAATGAGCAGATTAAAAATATTATACAATTAAAAGAAAAGGCGAAAGTCAGAAAACAGAAGAAACAGTTTGTAGTTGAAGGTGTTAAAATGTTTTCAGAAGTTCCTAAAGAAAATTTGAAGGCGGTTTATGTATCAGAAGGTTTTTTAAGAGAAAATGAAGAAAAATTACAGGATGTTTGTTTTCAGACAGTCAGTGATAGTGTTTTTAAAAAGATTTCGGATACAGTGACGCCACAAGGAGTGATGGCTGTAGTTACTCAAAGTGAATATTCTCTGAACGACATTTTGAACTGTAGAAGCAAAGAACAAAGCTGCATTGTGGTACTTGACAGGCTGCAGGACCCGGGAAATTTGGGAACGATTGTGAGAACAGGAGAAGGCGCAGGGATTGCAGGAGTAGTAATGAGTAATGATTGTGCAGATATTTATAATCCGAAAGTAATTCGCTCTACAATGGGTTCTATATTCCGAGTGCCATTCACAGTTGTAGATGATTTGCCATCAGCTATAGATACTATAAGAGAGGCCGGCGTCACCACATATGCGGCGCATTTGCAGGGAGAAGATTATAATAAGGGAGTTTTTGGAAAAGATGTAGCCCTTTTGATTGGTAATGAAGCCCGTGGATTGAGTAAGGAAGTGGCTGATAAGGCAGATAAGTTAATCCGTATTCCGATGGAGGGAAAAGTTGAGTCACTCAATGCAGCGGTAGCAACCGCTATATTAATGTATGAGGCGAAATGGAAATAGAGTAAAAGAAAACAGATACATTTCAAAACAAACAAAAGGCTTGTGAGAAATGTATCTGTTTTTTATATCTGTGCTAATTTTTCGATTGCTTTATCAGCAATTATCTCATCATAGTGTTCCATATAGAATAATTCTTTTACATATGTCGGTGTTTCACGATGGCCGTTTTCTGTAAGAATACTACATATTTTATTTAGTGTTTTCTCTTCTGATGACTCCATACATAACGATAAATAGTATCTGTTGTTAAATGGTGATTTGTATACGGAACTATCACCATTATATGAAGGAGCAATCATTCCGGCTACGGAAATAATATCACTTAATGTGTCAAAAGAATATATACTATATAATAATGAATCATCATCGCTTGTGCTTTCAGTAGATGAATTATTGTTACTTTGCAGATGTTCTCCAATCTGCTCTATATCATTTAAATCGATTTCTATATCATCTAAATGCGAAAGAATACTGTCCTTAAATTTATCTTTCAGCTCTTTTGAGAAAAATTTGGAAAGATGTTCTTCCGTTTCCTCGGGATCATCTACTTTGGTAATCACTAAGATAATACTTTCGGGAGAAAGCGGGATAGCTTCCACCATCAAAGGAATATCGTTTACTTCAAAACCAAAATCATCGTTTGCCTGCTGCATCATATCCTGAAAAAGCTCTCTTGTCTTTCCGGTGCCATAGGCTAATTCGCTAATTTTAATATTTCGGTCTGCGAGATCTTCCTTTGTTAAAGTACAGCGAATCTGATTTTCACTAATTTTTTCAATTTTCATAAAAATCACCTCACATCATGTTCCTTCTAATAGTATATCCAATAAAATCAGAAGTGTAAAGTTTTTCGACTAGTAATATATAACAGTAATTAAATGTTCAGCCATCAGCTCGAAAATCCAATGGATTTCCTTCGCTGTGGATGTTCATCATATGATAAAAACTATATATAACATATTGTCTGCAAGCAGCCATATTGCTATATATAGTTTTTATCGCATGGCTGAACTTTTATAACAGTATAATATATATACGAAAAAAGTGTACAAATTATTACATTTTTTTAAAAATATTAAAAAACTTTAAAATCACTTAAGAAATATATTGAAAACCTCAAACAATATGGTATAATCTAAATATCTATAAACATATCAGGGAAATATATATCACGAAGGCATAACTTGACAATATTATTAGTTGAGTTTCCCCTAGAATGTTTGCTTTTGTGTTATGAAAAAGTGAACGGCCTGTGGGATGAGAAAAATCTGGATAAATTTTTGATTTTCTTCCCATAGGCTATCTTATGTGTTATGATAGCAATTAGTGCGAAAAACAAAAGGAGGAAGCTCTTATGAAGAGAAATTTAAAAGTGATATTGCTGGTGGCAGTGATGGCTTTTACTATAGTATTAACAAGTGGGTGTAATTTATTTATTAAAACAAATGATGGAAAAGTTGATTTGAAGTGGTATATGGGACTGACTTATGAAGATAAAGCCGGTAATGATATTGAATATAAGACATCAGTAGGGAGTCAGGTAATTGCAGTAGCATTGGAACATGAATATAGTAAAGATTATGCAATTATGAAGGATGTCGATGCATATATAAATATAAATACAATTAAAGAAAATGTGGATAAGAGATTTTATTGGGATAAAAAAGAAAAGAAACTGTTATTTACAAATGCAAAAAACGTGTATGCTGTAGGTGAGGGAGAAACGGTTATACATTCAGATACAGATGAAAATGTAGGATATACAGTTTTTCTGACAGAGAATGGAAAATGTTATGTAAACATTAAGTTTATCGAAAAATATATTGATATAAAATATACAGTCACAAAGGGAAATGAAAAAGTACCGACGATTCTTAGCCTTAAATATAAAAACGGGGAGAAGACAGTATTTAAGACAGACAGTGATATAGAAATGCGGACAAAAGGGGATTATCAGAATCTCATCGTTACGGAGATTCCAGAAGATACAGAAGTTACCTTAATTGAAAAAGGAAAAAATTGGAATAAAGTAAAAACAGACAGTGGTTTTATTGGATATATTCCGGTAAAAGAGTTAGTGGACGAAAAAATAAAAAAGACAGAATATAAAAACGATGATGCGGAATATACTCATGTCACGTTGGACAAAAAAGTAAGTCTGGCATGGAATCAGGTTTATAACCAGAATGCAAATAATAATCTGGATGATTTGTTAAAGAATACAAAGGGGATAAATGTACTTTCTCCAACATGGTTTTCTTTGATGGACAAGAGAGGAAATTTATCGACACTGGCGGATTTAAATTATGTAGAAAAAGCACATAAGAAGAATATTCAGGTATGGGCATTGGTTAATGATTTTACAGATAAAAAACTTACAAAGACTGTTCTCACATCGACAGAACTGCGACAAAGATTTGTGAGAAATATTATGTATTATGCAGACAGTTATGATTTAGATGGCATTAATATTGATTTTGAATATATTTCAAAAGATATTGCTGATGATTATATGCAGTTTTTGCGGGAACTTTCTATAGAGTGCAGGAAGACCGGGACGATACTTTCAATTGATAATTATGCACCATCTGAGTGGAGCGAATATTTTGACAGAGAGCAACAGTTGAAATTAGCAGATTATATTATGATTATGAACTATGATGAACATACATCCGGCAGTGAAGAGGCAGGTTCTGTTTCATCAATGACATATGCAGAAAAATCTATTAAAGATACAATAAAAGAGGCGAAGGATGCATCGAGAATTATTAATGGCATGCCGTTCTACACCAGAGTTTGGAAAGAGACACCACAGGAGGATGGTGACGGAACAGGTACACTTGTACAAGATGCTGTAAACGGTAACTATTATCTTACAAGTGAGGCAGTCAATATGAATACAGCAGAACAGCTCTATAAGGAGGCGGGTGTGAAACCAGCTTTTGATAAGACTACAGGGCAGAATTTTGTTACGTATTCTAAAGGAAAATCAACTTATTCTATCTGGTTAGAAGATGAAACCTCGGTGAAAGCAAGATTAGAGCTGATGAATAAGTATAAGATGGGAGGCGTCGCATATTGGGCGCTTGGTCAGGAAAAGGATAGCATTTGGAAAGTGATTTATGAATACTTTAAATAAGGAATAGTTATGAAAGAAAAATATATGCGTCAGGCAATTGCACAGGCAAGAAAAGCTGAAGCAATCGGAGAAGTTCCAATCGGATGTGTAATTGTATATCAGGACAGGGTTATCGGCCGTGGTTATAACAGAAGGATGGCAGATAAGAATACGTTGTCTCATGCAGAATTAAATGCCATAAAAAAAGCCAGCAAAAAACTAGATGACTGGAGACTGGATGATTGTGAAATGTATGTTACTACAGAGCCTTGCCAGATGTGTGCAGGGGCAATTGTTCAGGCAAGAATTAAGAAAGTTTACATTGGATGTATGAATCCAAAGGCGGGCTGTGCCGGTTCAATTATGAACCTATTACAGGTGGATTGGTTTAATCATCAGGTAGAGATGGAAAAAGGAATTTTAGAAGAAGAATGCAGCAGTCTATTAAAAGATTTTTTCAGGAAATTAAGAAATCATAGTTGACAAAGAAAAGGCAGTAAGGTATGCTTACAGTCGATTATAAATATGTTATAACACTTCCGTGCAGCCGGGGAATTAGCGGAGCCCTTTACCTGCAATCCGCTACAGCAGGGGTGATGATTTGCCTCGGGTCTATTTTGTAGGGCTGCCCTTTATAAGTGGTGTTGACGTCTGGGTCTCATGCAACAGAATCCTGTGAACCGTGTCAGGTCAGGAATGAAGCAGCACTAAGCAGATCGTTTTGTGTGACATGAGGAAGCCTAGACCGAGCTAACTGTAAAGGTAACGCTTATGGAATATTCACAAAGCAAATCGCACGGAGTATTTACACAATGGCAATGAGCCGTGTATAAAAGAAAAAGAGTTCACACATTTGTGCTTGCACAAAAATGTGTGAAGTCTTTTTCTTTTGTATAAGGCGAAGCCTGTGACCGAGACGAAACGAAGAGAAGTCGAGGTACACAAGGCTCATTGCCATTGTGTAAGT
>CAQBGY010000035.1:0-13192 GCA_948759685.1 uncultured Eubacterium sp. | reverse complement strand
TGCGTGCGAGACGAAACGAAGAGAAGTCGAGGTACACAAGGCTCATTGCCATTGTATAAGAAAGGAATAAAATGAGTTCGAAACATACAAAAAAGAAACAAGTGGATATGTTAAATGGTTCCCTTGTGGATAAAATTATACTGTTTGCATTGCCTTTAGCAGCCAGTAGTATATTACAACAGTTATTTAACTCAGCCGATGTAGCTGTAGTAGGAAGATTTGCAGGAAGCGAAGCATTAGCTGCAGTAGGAGCAAACGGAGCAGTAATAAATTTACTGGTAAATTTATTTGTGGGATTATCAGTGGGTGCAAATGTTGTTATCTCTACATTTATTGGAAAAGGGAATGAGAAATCAATTAAGAAAGCAGTGCATACAACAATTGTTGTGGCGCTTATAAGTGGAGTGTGTCTGACCGTAATTGGAGTTACATTTGCAAGAGTTATTTTATCTACAATGTCTACTCCTGCTAACATTCTGAATTTAGCGGTAAGGTATTTAAGAATATATTTTTCTGGAATGCCTTTTATTATGTTATATAATTTCGCATCTTCAATATTCAGGAGTAAGGGAGATACAAAAAGACCATTAATTGCATTGGCTGTCTCAGGAGTAATTAATGTATTGTTAAATCTTTTCTTTGTGGTTGTTTTGGGTATGAATGTAGAAGGAGTAGCGATTGCAACTGTTGTATCTAACATGATTAGTTCATCAATATTGATATATTGGCTTATAAAAGAAGAGGATGCTTTTCATTTGGAAATTAAAAAATTAAAAATAGATTTAAATATCGTAAAGAGTATGGCAAAGATTGGTGTGCCCGCAGGTGTTCAGGGAATGGTATTCTCTTTTTCTAATGTTATTATTCAGTCAGCATTGAATCAATTAGGTTCTATAGCAGTGGCGGCTTCTGCAGCAGCCTTAAATTATGAATATTTTGCATTCTTCATATTAAGTTCTTTTAGTCAGGCTGCGGTTACATTTATCAGCCAGAATTTTGGCGCTGACAAAAAAGACAGATGCAAAAAGGTTGTAAAAACGTGCTGGTTACTGGGAGCAGTGTCAACGTTTACAGTATGTGCAATATTTATTATATTTTCACATCCGTTAGTAGGGATTTTTACACAGGATAACGTAGTAGCAGATTTGGCAGTGGTGAGAATGAAATACGTTTTAAGTTTTTACCTGGTAAATATGACAATAGAAGTATTATCAGGATGCATGCGAGGCGTAGGATATTCTTTTGTGCCGGCCAGTATTTGTGTGTTAGGAATATGTGGTGTACGTATTTTGTGGATATTTACAGCATTTCAGAAAATAGCTACATTTGAAGGATTGATGTTGGTTTATCCTATCAGTTGGGTTATTACGATGACAGCAGTGGTAATATCATATTTTGTTGTAAGAAAGAAAGTAGGACTGTAAAAAAGTGGATATTGTTTTACAGCCCCATTTGTCAAAATACTTTTGGAAATTGTTGGACATAAAAAAGCAAAACTGCACCTTGTCCCCACACACTTTTTATTATATAATAAATCCAAAGGTTTAAAGGGCTTATTATGTCTAAAATCTAAAATAAAAGTACACTCGGAAAGGAGCAGACATGTCTTATACAGCACTGTACAGAAAGTTTCGTCCATCAACTTTTGAAGAAGTAAAAGGACAGGACCATATTGTACAAACATTAAAGAATCAGATTCATGCGAACAGAATTGGACATGCTTATCTTTTCTGTGGGACAAGGGGAACAGGAAAAACCAGTGTCGCAAAGATTTTTGCAAAGGCGGTGAACTGTGAGCATCCGGTGGATGGAAGCCCTTGTAATGAGTGCGATGTATGTAAGGGCATCAATACAGGCAGTTTTATGAATGTTATTGAGATTGATGCCGCATCTAATAATGGTGTGGATAATATCCGTCAGATACGGGATGAGATTCAGTACACACCGTCCAGTGGTAAGTATACAGTTTATATCATTGATGAAGTGCATATGTTATCGATTGGCGCTTTTAATGCTTTGCTGAAAACATTAGAAGAACCGCCATCATATGTATTGTTCATTCTTGCTACAACAGAACCCCATAAGATTCCAATTACAATATTGTCAAGATGCCAGAGATATGATTTTAAAAGAATCTCTATTGATACCATTGCGGGAAGATTGATGGAACTTATGGAAAAAGAGAATATAGAAGTTGAAGAAAAGGCTATCCGTTATGTAGCAAAGGCGGCAGACGGTTCTATGCGAGATGCGTTAAGTCTGTTAGATCAGTGTATCGCATTTTATCTGGGACAGAAGCTGACCTATGATAATGTATTAGAGGTTTTAGGTGCAGTAGATAATGAAATATTCAGCCAGTTGACCAGATGTGTTATTGAAGGGGATGTAGTAGGTTGTATTCATGTGTTAGATGAAATGGTTATGCAGGGAAGAGAGTTAGGACAGTTTGTGAATGATTTTATCTGGTATCTGCGTAATTTAATGTTAATCAAAACTTCTGAAAATGCTTCAGATGTCATTGATGCATCAACAGAAAGAATTCAGGCTTTAAAAGAAGAAGCCCAAATGGTTGATACAGACACTATCATGAGATATATTCGAATTTTTTCAGAACTGTCCAGTCAGATGAAATACTCTTCCCAGAAGAGAGTGTTAATTGAAATTGCGCTGATTAAACTGACAAAACCTGCTATGGAGAACGATATTGGTTCGCTGAATAACAGAATGACTATTGTAGAAAAGAAAATAGAAAGCGGAGACATCGTAACGACTGCAGCAGCCGGTGGTGAAGCAAAGAAAGAACAGCCAAAGCCGAAAAAAGTTTTTGCAAAGCCTGTTCCTGCGGATATACAGGAAGTGGTAAATAATTGGGGAAGAATTAAAAGACATATTTCAAATCCATACAAAACATATTTGGAAAATGCCAGATTCAGTGTAAAAGGAGAGGATACATTGCTGATTGTGTTTGCTCCGGGCTCTATTGGTTATGAAGGAAGTAATAAACCTGAGGTTATAGAGATGCTTACGAATCTGATTAGCGAGGAGATTGAAAAACAGGTTAAGGTTGAAATGACGATTCTGGAAAATAATCAAAACTTTGGAGATTATTTTATGGAAGTAGTTTCTAAAATAAATATGGAAGTAGAAGAGGAGGACTTTTAAAATGGCAAGAAGAGGAGGATTTCCGGGAGGAATGCCGGGAAATATGAATAATATAATGAAACAGGCACAGAAGATGCAGAAACAGATGGAAGAAGCACAGGCTGAATTAGAAGAAGCTGTGTACACTGCAACTGCAGGTGGTGGTGCTGTGGAGGTTACTATTTCAGGCAAGAAGGAGATTACAAGCATTAAATTTGAACCTGAAGTTGTTGATCCGGATGATATTGAAATGTTAGAGGACTTAACAATGGCAGCAGTTAACGAAGCAATTAGAAAGATGGAAGACATCTCTACAGAGAAAATGTCTAAGATAACCGGAGGAATGGGTGGTTTATTCTAATGGATTACTATAGTGGTTACATTACAAAGTTAATCGAAGAATTGTCAGGCCTTCCGGGTGTTGGAGCAAAGACAGCAGGAAGATTGGCTTTTCATATACTTGATATGCCCAGTGAACAGGTACAGGATTTGGCGAATGCTATGGTGAACGCCAAAAGTAATGTGAAATATTGTAATACATGTTGTACTTTAACGGACCAGGATATCTGCCCTATATGCAGTAGCAATCAGAGAGACCATAAAACGATTATGGTTGTGGAGACAACAAAAGATATGGCAGCATATGAAAAAGTAGGAGAGTACAATGGTGTTTATCACGTACTGCATGGAGCAATTAATCCTATGGCAGGAATTGGGCAGAATGATATCAAACTGAAGGAATTGTTTCAGCGGTTGAAAGATGATGTTGACGAGGTTATTATTGCCACAAATTCCAGTGTAGAAGGTGAGGCTACTGCAATGTATATCAGCAAAGTAGTAAAGCCTTTAGGAATTAAAGTTACCAGAATTGCCAGCGGCGTTCCGGTAGGCGGTGATTTAGAATGTATAGATAATGTCACATTGCTCAGGGCATTGGAAGGCCGTGTGACAGTATAAGAAACGTCAGGGTAAGGATATAAAGAGGTATTCAAATGGATAAGAATGAACAGTTACTAAAAATGGAAGAGCTGAGAAGCGCAATGCGTAATCGGGAGTTTGACAAAGCGGCAGAAATTGCTGATTCTTTGGAATTGAAAAAGATTAAAGATAACAATTTTTTAAGTGTTGTTGCGGATGCTTATGAGAGAACAAGGAATTATGAGGATGCAAAAAAGGCATTGGAACTGGCATATGAGAACACGAATGCCGGAAGATTGATAGCATTTAAGTTGTGTCTTATTTCTGTAAAAATGAAAGATTTTGAAGAGGCGAAAAATTATTATGATGATTTTATAGAGATGGCACCTCGTGATACAGCCAGATACATATTAAAATACAGAATGTCTAAGGCGCAGGGAAAATCAATAGAAGAGTTGATTTCCATATTGGAAGAATATGTGAATCTGGATATGGAAGAAAAATGGGCGTATGAACTGGCAAAATTGTACCATAAAGCCGGAGAGACAGAAAAATGCGTAGATATTTGTGATGAAATCAGTCTATGGTTTTCAGAGGGAAAATATGTTAATAAAGCAATGGAACTAAAGAGCAGGCATGCAACACTAACAGCTTCCCAGCAGGAGAAATATGACGAAAACCAGATGCGTCAGGAAGAAAAATTAGAGAATGCTGAAGTAAAGGAAATTCAGCTAGAAGAAAAAAATCAAGAGATAAAGGAAGAAACAAAGAAACAGAAGAGAAGACCATTTGAAATAAATCCAGATATGATAACTGGAGAAGTACTACCTGATGAAACAAAAGAACAGAGTGAAAATAAGATAAGTGGTGATATGGAAGAGATTGTGCTTCCGGAAGAGATTGAAGAGAGTGTTGTGGAAGAAGTGAAACATGCCGGTGAGCATATGATGGAAAATGAGCAGCCGGAAAACAGTTCTGATGACAACACAGCAGATGAGACAGTTAGTGAAAAAGATGAAGCTGCAGAAGAACCGGAAGATATACTTCCACAGACAGAAAAACTGACTGGAATTAAGGATGTCAGTGACATACTGAAACAACTCCAGGAAAGAGGTATTCTGAAAGCAGAAACGGTACAGCAGGCAGTGGACATTATAGATGAAGCCAGTGCAGTGAAAGATACAAGTGAAACAGAAGAAAAAACAGTTGAAAGAAAAAATGTATTCAAGGAAAAGACAGATGCTGTAGAGCAGAGTGATAACGAAGAAGTTATATTTGATGACAGTGATATTATTGACGAAGAAGAGTTAAAAACAGAAGAAGAAAAAAAGGTCACTCCGATTGTAAATGAATCAGATGATATGGGAAGTACTCGTATTTTTGATAAAGTTCAGACAATTGAGAACGGCGATATTGTAGAACAACCGAAAGTAAGCAAAGTTGTAAAACCTCCTGTTCAGGAAATAAAAGAGGATGCCATACCGGTTCATGGAAATACAGGAGATATTCCAATACTTGACTTGGACTTTGAGGCACCAAAGAGAGATGACAGTAATGATATCGGTCAAAAAAATATGTACGAAAACATTGCAGCAAACTCTGATTTGGGATATAAGACAGATAAACTTCCTACAAGAGAAGAACTACAGGCAGCCATAAAAAAAGCTGAGGAAGCAGTTGCAAACAAAGAAGCAGAAAATGTTGATGATAATATTCCGAAAGTGGATGTGCCGAATGTCAGAGTAAAGGAAAATCCAAGTTCAAAAATTGAAGTGTTATCCGGTGCAGGAATTGTGGATGAGGGAGAAGTCAAGCAGAGCCAAATGATTTCAGATACCTCAGACGGAACAAAAGCAGATACAGCATCTGCTGATGAGACAAAGACAGTTGATAACCAGAATAGTAAAAATCCTTTTGATAGTAATATCGCAGTGGGAAATGCAGCTATGCAGCCTGGTAATATTATGGAGAGTGTTTCAGATACAGAGAGTCACAATGAAAAAACAGAGACTGTTATCAGAGAAGATATTTTATCTGAGGCAGAGCTTACAGAGTTTAAAAATTATTTGAATGTAGAAGGTTTTGAAACAAATATTCGCGAAGTATTACAGGAACTGATTGTGAATTATACACCAAATGGAAAATCGGACGAAGGTAATGTAATCATCATGGGTGATGAGAAAACAGGAAAGACAACTTTGGCGATTGAATTGGTGAAACTGGTAAACCGAAAACGAGGAAGACGCAATCGAAGACTGGCGAAGGTTGATGCAGGTGCATTAAACAGAAAAGGCTTCCGATATGCAATTAATAAATTAGTAGGAAGTGATTTGATTGTAGAAAATGCAGATCAGTTAGGAAAGATGACAGTCAGCGAGTTAATTGATGTATCCGGTATGTTTACGGATGACATGTTGATTGTTTTAGAGGGTAATATTGAAGGAATGGAGACTTTGATCAAAGAATCTCCACGATTGGAAACCGTGTTTAATCATGTAGTCCGCATTAAGGAATATGATATTAAGGAATGGGTGGAATACGGAAAACAGTATGCTCTTGCAAGGGGGTATAGTGTGGATGAATTAGCGAACTTAGCATTCTACAAAGCTATAGATGATTTCTTTGGTGCAAATAAAGGAATCGGACAGTCAGATGTTGAGGGAATTATAGATAAAGCTATTGATAAATCCAGCAGAATCAGCAGAAAAGTCAAAGGGATTTTTGGCTCTAAGACAGATGATGAGGGATTAGTCGTTTTACAGGAATCAGATTTTGATATTTAAAGTAAGAAAGGAAAAAACAATGGAAAATTTGCAGCTTGAAAAAATTGCCAACGAAGTAAGAAAAAACATTGTAACAGCATTGCATAGTGCCGGTTCAGGACATCCGGGCGGTTCATTGTCAGCAGCAGATATGGTGACATATCTGTACTACGAAGAAATGAATGCGGATGTGAATGACACAAAAAATCCGGACAGAGACAGATTTGTTTTATCAAAAGGTCATGCGGCACCGGTATTGTATGGTGTTTTAGCAGAAAAAGGATATATTCCAAAAGAGGATCTGATAAAGTTGAGAAAAACAGATTCTTATCTTCAGGGACATCCGGATATGAAACATACAGCCGGTGTGGAAATGTCAGCAGGTTCCCTTGGACAGGGCGTATCCGCAGCGGTAGGAATGGCACTGGCAGGAAAACTCGATGACAGAGCTTACAGAGTTTACACGATGCTTGGTGACGGTGAAATAGAAGAAGGACAGGTCTGGGAAGCGGCAATGTTTGCAGGCCACAGAAAACTTGACAACCTCGTTGTTATTGTAGATAACAATAACCTTCAGATTGATGGAACAGTGGAAGAGGTATGCTCTCCATATCCGATTGATGAGAAGTTTAAAGCTTTTAATTTCCATGTTGTAACCATCGACGGACATGACTTTGATGAAATCAGAAGAGCATTGAATGAGGCGAAAGAGACAAAGGGAATGCCGACAGCAATCGTAATGAATACGGTTAAGGGTAAAGGTGTTTCGTTTATGGAGAATCAGGTAAACTGGCATGGAGCAGCTCCAAATGATGAACAGTACAAAACGGCAATGGAAGATTTAGAGAAAGCAGGTGAAGCATTATGTCAGAAGTAAAGAAAATAGCAACAAGAGAGAGTTATGGCAATGCTTTGGTGGAAATTGGAAAAGAACATGATGATTTGGTTGTTTTAGATGCGGATCTTGCAGCGGCTACCAAGACAGGCATTTTTAAGAAGGAATTTCCGGACAGACATATCGACTGTGGTATTGCGGAAGCGAACATGATGGGTATTGCGGCAGGACTTTCTACCTGTGGAAAGGTGCCTTTTGCAAGTACATTTGCCATGTTTGCGGCAGGAAGAGCTTTTGAGCAGGTAAGAAATACGATTGGATATCCTCATCTGAATGTAAAGATTGGAGCCACACATGCAGGAATCTCTGTAGGTGAAGACGGGGCTACGCATCAGTGTAATGAAGATATTGCTTTAATGAGAACAATTCCGGGAATGACGATTATTAATCCCTGTGATGATATTGAGGCGAGAGCTGCAGTAAAGGCTGCGTATGAAATGGATGGCCCGGTTTATCTGAGATTTGGAAGACTGGCAGCTCCGGTAATCAATAAAGAGGATTATCAGTTCGAGATTGGAAAGGGTGTCATGATGAGGGAAGGCAGTGATGTTACGATTGTGGCTACCGGTCTGATGGTAAGCAATGTGTTAGAGGCAGCTGAAAAACTGGCTGATGATGGAATTAATGCTGAAGTTATTAATATTCATACGATAAAACCATTGGATGAAGATATGATTATTGAGTCAGCAAAGAAGACCGGCAGGGTGATTACAGTGGAAGAACATTCAGTGATTGGCGGACTGGGCAGTGCAGTGTGTGATGCTTTGTGCGAGAAATGTCCTACACCTGTAACGAAGTTAGGTGTCAATGACATGTTTGGTCATTCGGGACCGGCTTTGGAATTATTGAAGGAATTTAAGCTGGATGGAGATGGTATCTATAGTCAGGTAAAGAATATTATGGCTTAATGAATTGTGAAACATTTCAAAGTAAATAAAAACTTTATATTTTTAATGAATATATTCATTAAATTAAGAATAAGATGAAATAAATAAACAATCAGGTTTATTTTATAAGTAAAGTGATAAAATAGGTTGAAAATCCAATTTTTGGTGCTATACTAGTCACTGTTAAACGAAATGCAAGGGAGCAGACGTAATAGTCTAGCTCCCTTTTTCCTTTGTTTTGATAGAACAAAAGGAACTCGTTAAGGAAACATTCCCCTATAAATAAAAAGTGTTTCCTAAAGAAAAGACTGAAAAGAATGGAGGAAGAAATTATGACAGGAGAGATTCAAAATGCAATTAACAGTGCAGCAGATATACCGTTTGCTATCTGGTTTTTAATTGGTGCAGCGTTGGTATTTTTTATGCAGTGTGGATTTGCAATGGTGGAGACAGGTTTTACCAGAGCGAAAAATGCAGGAAACATTATTATGAAAAACTTAATGGATTTCTGTATTGGTACAGTAACATTTATTTTATTAGGATTTGGGCTGATGATGTCTGAGGATTATGTAGCGGGTATTATTGGTATTCCAAACATGGGAATATTTACAAATTATGGAAGCTTTGATTATTCCAGTTTTGTATTTCAGTTAGTGTTCTGTGCTACTGCGGCAACAATTGTTTCAGGAGCTATGGCAGAAAGAACAAAGTTCAGTGCTTATTGTATTTATTCAGGTGTAATTAGTGCAGTTGTATATCCAATTGAGGCAGGATGGGTTTGGAATACAGAAGGCTGGTTAGCAAAATTGAATTTTGTAGATTTCGCAGGTTCTACGGTAATTCATATGGTAGGTGGTACCGCAGCTTTAGTGGGAGCAATTATTGTAGGTCCACGTATTGGAAAATTTAGTAAGACAAAAGATGGCAGAGTAAAATCTAATGCGATTGCAGGACATTCCCTTACACTTGGTGCTTTAGGATGTTTTATTCTCTGGTTTGGATGGTATGGATTTAATGGTGCGGCAGCAACATCAGCAGATAGTTTGGCATCAATATTCCTTACAACAACGTTGGCACCGGCATTAGCTACAGTATCCTGTATGGTATTTACATGGCTTAAGGATGGAAAACCGGATGTAGGAATGTGTCTGAATGCGTCTCTGGCAGGTTTGGTTGCTGTCACCGCAGGGTGTGCTTCTGTTGATGCAGTTGGTGCAATTATCATTGGTATTGTAGCAGGTATTTTAGTTGATGTAGTAGTTGAATTATTAGATAAGAAGTTACATATAGATGATCCGGTTGGTGCTGTAGGTGTTCATATGGCAAATGGTATTTGGGGTACATTGGCAGTTGGTCTTTTTGCAACAGGTAAAGGTACAGGAGCATTTGTAGATGGTTCAACTTACGCAGGATTGTTTTATGGTGGTGGATTTAAGTTATTAGGAATTCAGGCACTTGGTATGATTACGATTGTAGTGTATGCAGCGATTATGATGACAATTGTATTTTTGGCAATTAAACATACGATTGGACTTCGTGCTTCTGCCGAGGATGAGATTATTGGTATGGACCTTTCAGAACATGGTTTGTCATCAGCATACGCAGACTTTGTTGCTACTGCACCGGCATTTAATGGTGACATTGGCGGAGCTGTAGATGTAACTGGAGTTGAACCGGTACCATTGGCACTTGGGGTAAAAGCAGAAGGCAAGTTTACTAAGGTTACAATTATCTGTCCGGAAGACAAGTTTGGTGTACTTCGTGATACAATGGCGGCTATTGGTGTGACCGGTATGACAGTTAGTCAGGTAATGGGCTGTGGTGTAGAAAAAGGACACTTAGGAAGATACAGAGGCGTTCCTACTACAATGAACCTTTATCCAAAGGTACAGGTAGATATTGTAGTATCAACTGTTGATCCGGGATTGGTAGTTGCAGCAGCAAGAAAGGCTATTGGAACAGAGCATAGAGGTTCCGGTAAGATTTTTGTGACAGATGTGGAAGATGTTATGAGAGTGAGAACCGGAGAAATGGGATATGATGCATTGGCATATGATAAATAAAAAGCTACGGACTTCAAAAGCGTAGTGTGTAACGATTGATGTTTAGGAACATCAGTTCTTAAAATATATTTACTTAATCTCATTAAAGGGCTGGCACTGATGTGCCGGTTCTTTTTTTATGAGATTAAGTTGAGAAAAACAATATAATCTAAATAATATATTGAAATAAAATCGTTTTAGTATAGGAAAAATCAAAAATCTACATTAGTAGTTATTTTACTTTAAAAAATGTCGAAAATATAATGAAAGAAAACGGAGAATTCTAAAGGAGGAAATAACAATAAAAAACAGATGCATCATGTATAGAAAATCAAAGGTGGATACGGTTTCGAAAGAGCAGCTTGAAAAAGTAAAAGCAATTATCAGGATACTTCAGTCGAAGGCTGTGATGTTTGAAACAAACTACAGTCAGATAGACGTAGATGAGATTTTAAATACAAAACAGAAAACAGTAAGGAAAAAAAAACATCCTTGGATTGGTGATTTGATTTTTTACATTTTACTCTTTGGAATGGTTATTGGAGCTTTGATTTTAAAGGATATTCACAAGGATATACCGAAATCGATTGCAGGAATATCTATTTTTACAGTCTTAACCAGTTCCATGGAAAATGAGATTCCAAAAGGTTCTCTTGTAGTGGCAAAATATATGGAACCGTCAGAATTAAAGATTGGTGATGATATTACATTTATGATTAGTGAAACTACTACAATTACCCATAGAATTATAGGAATTGTCGAAAATTATGAGCAGACCGGACAGAGAGCTTTTGAGACGAAAGGTACAATGAATAAAGATAAAGACAAGCTTCCAGTGCCTGCGGTTAATGTAATTGGAAAAGTTGTATATCATAATTATACACTTGGGCGTATCACAGATTTTATTAGTCAGAATATTATAATTATTTTGGTAATGGTGGTGCTCATATGGGTGCTTTCTTATGTTCTTAAAAGTATTTTTAAAAAAATATAGAAGAAACAAAGAGTGCTTACACACTACAGCAAAAAAATGAAAAAAGATGGAAATTCAGAGCAAAAGCAGAGAATAAAAATTGCAACGGATGCTTTTATAAAAAGATTAAAAATCATACAGTTAAAACAGAGAAAAAATAGAGACGGTATACCAGCCTATATACGAATTTGCTTGTATGAATATGTGGAGACCGATCCGGATGCAGGAATCAACAGAACATCTAAAAAACAAGATGTAATATGTGCTTTAAAAGGCGCAGATAAACAGGATATTTCCACATGGAAATTATATATTTCATAAGATGAAACAAATCTACTTCATAATACATATTGGAACTGGGAAATGGGAGGTAGCACAGTGTATATGCCTACATTTAACAAGAATAAGGACAGTATAGAGGCAGATATTAATGGTACTTTTGCAGGACAGGATGAAAATATTATGACGGACAATATTGTTATGAGAAGTATGTGGAGTACATGAAAGGATAAAATGAAATGACAGATGCTATTTATGATGCGACTTGAACTCAATCAATGAAGGGGGTGAAGCGGTAGAAGGAAAGAATATAACATCAGTAGAAGAAACACATATAGCAAAGGAATTGCAGAACGAAGCTGTTATTATGATGAAACATTAGAAAACTCAAAGAAAACAATCGGGTAAGCATTGAGTATTTGAAAAAGATGGTTAGGCGTATTGGGCAGAACAGAAAGTATTGGTTTTCACACAGGTCGTGTTAGCATTGATGTAATTTTATTGTAAAACAAGATTTCTAGCACAAATCAAAGAATTAAATAGTATTGAATTTTTAATGAAAAGGAGAAAAAAGAATGGAAAAGAAGAAACGTAGAGTATTAAAATCAGGGATTGCAGTTCTTCTCGTGATTGCAATTGCTTTGACTGGAACATATGCATGGCAGTCTATTAGTCAGGAGGCACTCAACGAAGTAGAGGGGGGAAGCAATCCTGGTGGACGTCTGCATGATGATTTCGATGGACGAAATAAGGATATTTATGTGGAAAATTTTAGTGAAACAGAATCTATTTTTGCACGCATTCGATTAGATGAATACATGGAAATAGGACCAGATGCAGGAAAAAACAAAGAAGCTTCTGACCGAGTAGTAAATTCAGTCATAGATGGTGCAGATATTAATGATAAAACCACATGGACAACTCATATTCCTGCACAGACAGATTGTAATTCTATTCACAAATACTGGTTGTGGGAAATGGGAGGTGATACTGTATTTATGCCAACCTTTAATAAGAACAAGGATAGTCTTACACCAGATTTAAATGGTACATATCAAAATAAATTTGAGGATTATAAAGAATATGATATTGGAGAAAAAAAGACACAAGATGCTGTTTATGATGCTGATGATAACCATATAGATGAAGGTGATGCTGCAATAGAAGGTGATAATTATTCTAAACAAGAAGAAACGCATACTACAAAGAAAACATTGACAGCAACAGTGCTAACCATGGATGAATGGATTTCGCAAGGAGCATCACCTTCATCTATATGGTTATCATCAGCATCA
>CAQBGY010000034.1 GCA_948759685.1 uncultured Eubacterium sp. | reverse complement strand
TCCTTACACCCAGCGCAAAGGGCTTGGACTCCATATGAACCCCTTTTTCATAGAGCATCTGAAAAGTATCTCTGGCACTATGTCCTATTGCCAGAATACAGATATCCGTCTCTATGACCTGATGATTGCTCAGATGGATTTTACACAGTTTATTATTGCTATATGAAATATCTGCAAGACTTGTATTAAAATAAAACGTGCCGCCCATTTCAACAATGTATTTACGCATATTAAAAACAATCTCTTTTAAAATATCTGTTCCGATATGTGGTTTTGCATCATATAATATTCTTTCATCTGCACCAAACTTCACAAAAGTCTCCAGAACAAAACGAATTCTATTTTGTTTATCTTTAATTCCGGTATTTAACTTTCCATCAGAAAAAGTACCGGCCCCCCCTTCGCCAAACTGAACATTGCAATTCAGATTTAATTCACCCTTTTCCCAAAATTCTTCTACGATTCGTGAACGGTTCTCTACCGTATCTCCACGCTCAACAATAATTGGAGCAAATCCGTTCATCGCCAAAAGATATGCTGCAAACATACCTGCCGGACCAAAACCTACAACAACAGGGCGATTACGCAATGGTTTATCACCGGATAATTCATAAGAATATTGTTTTTCTTTTTCTATTACCAGCACATTTTTTCGTGTTTTATGATAAGATTCGACATATAATCCAATAGAGTAAACCTTTGAAATCTGTGCTTTATTTCTGGCATCCACAGAATATTTTATTATTTTCCATTGCCTGACTTCCTGTTCTAAAACTCCGGATATTTTTAAAGCCTTTTTATAGGCATCCTGTTCGTTTTGATCGATATTTAATTTAATATTTGATACTTGTAATAAAATCATTATTTACAGTTTCCTCCTGCAATCATGCCACTTGCCCATGCAAAATGTAAATTGTAGCCGCCACAGATTCCGTCTACATCAATTATCTCTCCTGCAAAAAACAGATTTTTTATCTTTTTAGATTCCATTCTTTTCGGATTGATTTCGTCCGTAGACACCCCGCCTGCTGTTACCTGGGCAAACTCAAATCCACGTCTCTTCTGAACAGAAATATTATAATTTTTTATCAATCCTGCCAGTTCACTGATTTTATCTTTATCAATTGTATGACACGCCTGATTATGTATTTTTAACTTGGTTGTAAATAAGACTGCAATCTTATCGGGAAAGAGTCCGTTCAAAACAATATCTGCGCTTTTTTCTTTTCCATTCATGAAAAGATGAGATATCATGTTACTTAGCTGCTCTTCTGAAAATCCCGGCATAAAATCTATTTGAATTGTATCCCCGGTCGCTACGAGGCGGCTGATATTAAAAACAGGAATACCGGATACTCCATAATCTGTAATCTGTAAATCCCCTGTATGTCTTTGTCCTTTTGCAGTGACAGATGCATGAATACGTACACCGGATGCTTTCTTTAGGAGGTTATCATTACATACCAATGCTGTCAGTGCAGGGGATGGTGCAACAACAGTATGATGTAATTCTTCTGCCAGTTTGTAACCGGAGCCATCAGAACCGGTCTTTTTGAAACTGCATCCTCCGGTTGCCAGAATCAACTGCTCACATTCTAATTCGATACCGATATCTACAAGAAATCTGTCATTATCCAAACAGATATTGTGTACATCATTATTCGTTTTTATTTTCACACCTAAATCTAGAGCTGCATTTCTTAAAATTGTCAGAACAGCTCCTGCCTGCATGCTCATTGGATAAATATACCCATTCTTAGAACAGGTATATAAACCAATGGATTCAAAAAAATCTTTTATCTTTGTTACTGGATATTTTTCTAAAACACAGTCAATAAATCCGGAATCTCCATAATACATGGAACTGTTCATTTTTTCATTGGAGATATTACATCGTCCATTTCCTGTAATTAATATTTTTTTTCCTGCCTGTTTTTCATGCTCAATAATAATCACTTCTGATTGATTTCTTGCAGCCTGAATCCCTGCAGCCAGTCCCGCCGCGCCTGCTCCAATGATAATTGTTCTCATAAAGGTAAATCCTTTCATCAACTTGTATTAGCTTCCAGATATTTAAATAATTCTTCTGAATTCTCTAAATAAATTCCATCATTTAAAATATTTTTTTCACTTGTGGATAGTCTCGAAATATTAATGTCTGTTTCAGCGATTACAGTGGTTTTATCACTTTTATATACAAAAATCACATCGCCGATTGCTTTTACCCAGTATCCTTCTTCTTTTTGTTCATTCTCTTTTGGCTGAACATCAACCGTTTTTTCGTTATACAGCAAATCTTCTTCCATACCTGTTTTCAGTCCACAGAAGTATGCGATACCAAAACCAAAAACAAAAATTGTTAAATAAAAAATATATGCCCGTCTGTTCATAATTTTTCTCCTATTTCAACTACAAACCTAAAGATTAAATTCGTCTTAATCTTTTACTCCTTGCATATATTTTTTACATATTTTGTTATTTTATACATTCTTTTTACAAAAGATGGACTTTTTTTAGGAAGCCAATCAATGCTGTTCCCTTTGGCATTGCATATAGTTCATCTTCTGTTATTGTTTTCGTAAATATCAGCACAACACCATAGATGCATACACCAATAAGTATTGCTAATATGGTCCATATTGCATTGATTGGAAGTAATAACATTCCCAATTTATAGACCAAAAGACATCCAATTCCCATGACTACCGCGCAAACAAATGGTTTTATCAATGTAAATTGAATTTCCTGCCGGTATCCTAAATAGCGTTTAATTGAAAAAGAATTTAAAACAGCAACAGTCATTGCAAATGTAAAATCACCAATAACAACCGCATAAATTCCCAATCGAAAAACAATTAATAATACAGGTAATATTATTAAATGAATTCCTAACGAAATCGCAGAATTTTTAATTGGTACATTTAATTTATCTATTCCCTGTAAAATAGCATTACTAATAGTGGATAGTGAAAATGCCACTACAGTAAAGACGCTGAATATCATAATTATTACTGTATCTTCTATCATGCTTCCAAATAACATCGCATTAATCGGGCCGCCCAAAACAGACAATCCCATACCACATGGAAATGCAATCAGCATGGAAAACTTTTGTGCCAATGTAACTTTGCTCTTTACTGCCAGCTGGTCTTTTGCAGTATAAGAACGGACAAGAGACGGTACAATCGCTGTTGATAATGAAGAAGCAATTGCTATCGGCATTGTCGTCAATAATCTGTAATAACCGGAATAAATTCCCCACGAAGCACTGTTTGTTTTTTCGCTGACATGAAAAATACCGACCATTATATTTTGATAAATGGGATTGTCCAATAAATTTCCGATATTATATATTGTTGTGCTTAATAATACTGGAGTAATGGTCCACAAAATAACTTTTGTAATCGTGCCATAACTGTCTTCTATACCTGTTCTATCCCGTTTTTTACGCTTTTTAATAATATCTTTATTAATCCAGACAATAAAGAACATAAACAGAAGTGCTGTTAGTGCTCCTGCTAAAGTACCCAAAGTTCCACCTGCAGCGGCATAAGAATCTTTTAATACACCAGCCTCTTTTGCCACTTTTGATAAACTATATCCATATGCTCCCAGTTCATAAGCAGCCAAAATACTTACAAATGCATTGGCGATCTGCTCAAAAACCTGAGAAACCGCTGTTGGAACCATATTCCCCATTCCCTGGAAATATCCTCTTACTACTCCTAAAATACAGGCAATCGTCAAAGTCGGTGCCAAAACTCTCAAAGCTACAGATACCGGAGGCATCTTATAGACAGTGTAAGCAATCCAGTCTGCACCCAAAAATAAAAATAATCCAAAACAAACACCAATGACTGTTCCATAAATCAAAGCGCCCTTGAAAACCTTATGTGCATTCCGAAACTGCCTCTTCTGCAGTTTTTCTGAAATGATTTTTGATACTGCCAATGGCATGCTTTGCGACGACAATAAAATTAGAATATTATAAAAATCAAAGGCTGTTCCATAATATCCTAACCCTACATCACCTAATATTCGATTTAAAGGTATTCTATAAATTAATCCGATAACGCGAACAAGTATTCCCGCAAATGCGAGAATACTGCCCTGAATCAAAAAACTATTTTTGTTTGATTGATTGCCCATACTTCAATAAGTTCCTTAAATTATTTTTTCTTTTTTGAAATTTTTACATTGTCTGCATATTCATTCTGAACCATACAAATCCATGTTTTTCCTGTGTTAAGTTTTATTTCCTCACCATTTTCATTCAGATATTTTGTCTGACCACTTCTCTGTTCAGATTTCTGCCATGTGATTTTTTCTGCTTTTCCATTGGTAATAAACCAGCCTTTTCCATTTCCGGACAATGTCATATCAAGACTCTTATTATCAGGATATAATGTCGCATTTACAAACTGAATGATAATATTAGAACAGTGTAACTGCTTATTGTTCTGGTCATCAATATGTTTACTGCCATACTGGAAACGATAGTATTGTCCGTCTTTCTGATTAAAAACAAAATACGGCTTATTAATCATATAACCAAGGTCTACTCTGTTTGCGGTTTTTCCTGTTTCTAAGTTAATTTTATTATCTGCTTCGGCAAATTCAAAATGTCCTTTGTAATCTTTTTTATAATCTGCTCTATATTCAAGGTCTTTAATAGCTTTTTTTAAATTCGCTCCGGAAGTAAAACAGTTATGAGGTGCAACTCTGTCAGAAGTTCTAAAGAAATATCTTTCTCCTGTCAGGGAACTTACAGTGTCAATCTTTCCACTCTTTAAATATTCCAGTGCATACTTGGATTGTCCAAAATGGCTGTAGACTGCATCCCACTCATTCGCAAAAGAGCAATAATAAATTCTACAGCTTCGCACTGAACCCATCTTCTTTACTTTTTCATAATCTTCAAAAATACCCATAATTCTGGTAATGGCACCCTCTACCGGTGCTTCATAGCAGACATCAGCATTATACAAACCGGAATGTGGAATCGCATTAATAATATTATTGTACATCAAAGCAACAGGTCTTTTATTTGCGATACTTGGTTTTGTATATTCTCCTGTTAATCGGCTTTTTACTTTTCCTGCATTTGGGTCTTTTGTTACTGCTTCGGTTTCAGTCACGGTAGTTTCTTCCTGTCTGCTCACCTTCTTTTTTTCGCTGCCAAACATAAATATGCAGACTACTGCAACAACTGCAATAATGACAACAGCAATTGTTGAACCAATAAAAATTTTCTTGTTTTTTAACATTTTTTCTCCCTCGTTATTCCTAAATTTTCTAAAATTATATTCTGCATCTTTTCCATTTCTACCCGTTCATTCTCTTCTATATGGTCGAAACCAAAAAGATGTAACATACTATGCGCTGTCAGAAAAGCTAGTTCTCTTTTGACAGAATGATTATATTCCTCTGCCTGACTTAATACTTTATCAAAGGATATCACAATATCACCCAGCATTAATTCTCCGCTATCCGGATGAAAACATTCTAACATTTCATCAAACTGATGAAACTCTCCAGCTTGTCCATATTCCAGTAACGGAAAAGATAACACATCTGTCGGGTTATCTATATTTCTCTGCTGTCTGTTAATTTCTTTTATCTCTTCATTATCAACAATGGTAACATTCACTTCACATTCATAAGGACACCCAATGAAATCCAGTGCCTCTCCGATTACTGAATGAATAATGTTCTGATAGTCAATATCAATATCTTTTGGATATTCGTTTTCTATATATACACTCATTTTTAATTCTCTTTAATTATATTTTTAGTCTTGTCCGATGAAACTATCTGTTCTTTTTATCACTTTGTCTGCTCTGTTTTTTCTCTTCATACTCTTCATATGCTTTTACAATCTTCTGTACCAGAGGATGTCTCACAACATCATTGTTATCAAGAAAGGCAAAACCGATATCCTCTACTTTTTTTAATACTTTTAATGCCACATCAAGCCCGGATATGACATCTCTTGGTAAATCTTTCTGTGTTCGGTCTCCGGTCACGATAACCTTTGAACCAAATCCGATACGGGTAAGAAACATCTTCATTTGTGCCGGTGTTGTGTTCTGTGCTTCATCCAGAATAATAAAGGCATTATCCAAAGTTCTTCCACGCATATAAGCAAGTGGCGCAACTTCAATAATTCCTTTCTCTGTATTCGTGACAAAACTTTCAGCTCCCATAATCTGATAGAGGGCATCATAGAGTGGTCTTAAATAAGGGTCGACCTTACTTTGTAAATCTCCCGGAAGAAAACCAAGGTTTTCCCCTGCTTCAATGGCAGGTCTTGTCAGAATAATTTTATTTACTTCGTTATTTCGAAGAGCCGTAATTGCCATCGCCATAGCTAAATATGTCTTGCCGGTTCCTGCCGGACCGATGCCAAACACAATCATTTTATCCCGGATTAAATCTACATAACTTTTCTGTCCTAAAGTTTTTGGCTTAATTGGTTTTCCCATAACTGTTCTACAGATAATGCTGTCATCTAACTCTACGATAGCCGCTTCTTTTTCTTCAAAACATAGAGATAAAGCATAATCAACATTCTGCTCCGTTATCTCATTTCCTCTTCTGGCTAATTCCATTAACTGATGAAAAACATTTTTTGCTCTTCTTGTGGCATCTTCTCCACCGATAATTTTTAATTCGTTGTCTCTGGAAATAATCGTCACATGCAGCGTGCGTTCGATTTTTTTGATATTAAAATCAAATTGTCCGAACACCTTTTTCTCGTACTCTGCCGGAATATCGATGATACTTTCTATTACACTCATTTATAAAAATCCCTTTACTGCCCTTTCGTTTCGTCATTTATAGATTCTTTTTCCATATTAATTTTTTGGATATCCTCATCAAGAATATAAGAAACCTTTCCTAAAGGTTCCAGACATACAATGTCTCCTGAGCAGATATAAGAATCCCTCTGTTTTACTATTTTAACATTTTTTTCAAGTATTTTGTAGCCTTTTTGCTCCATTATTAATAATTTATTGTACAATCGTTTCTTTAATATCTTTGCGGCTTCTTTTTCATTATATTTACATTTTAGGGTATCGTATGGCATTACAGTATATTTTTGTATACATATCGGCAGATAATAATTACCGAATCCTTTTAATTTTATTTCTTTGTATGCTATATTTTTATTCTTAGTATTACCTGTTTTAACCCATTTATATCCACTTACGGATGGAAGATAATAAGAATATCCCTTTTTATAATCTTTTTTCTTATAATTTATTTTCAATTTATCTTTATACTTGTACTTTGTTTTTCCTATAATTTCACCATCAGAATTACATGGCTTTGTAAAAAGCTTTTGTTCTGATTCATCGAAAACATCTACCAGCCCATTAATTAATATCGTTCCCTCTTTTACTTTATCTCCCACTTTAACCCCGGGTACTCCGGTTCTCACAAGAATAGATACAATTTCAGCATCTTTGTTTGCGGCAATATGATATGGCTTTGTCTCTTTTTTAGAAATTTCCGTGATATAATTTTCTTTAATATGTACGATTAAATTTGTTCCTTTTATTTCCGCACATACCCAGCTGATATCATTATATTTTTTTCTGATTTTCTTCTCCAGTTCCTCGCAGTTAATCTTCTTTTTTGCCACCCCCTCTCTGATATCTTGAGAATAAATATAATTTTTTAACTTATTTGTTGTATATGTATAATTTCCTTCAATCGATATTTCCCATATATATCTCGAACATAAAATTAATCCGCTGATAAACACAAAAGCAAATACCATTGCCACTTTAAAAATAAATTTATTTACCAGCTTTGTATATAAGCCTTTTTCATTTAATTTTATAATATGAATGTTATTTTCTTTTAATATATTTAATGTCTCTTCAATATCTGTGTAATCTACGTAAAACCTTGTTTTATCATCTTCATTTATAATATTTCTGATATTAATTTTATGGGCAGAATTTAACACCCTGTATATATATTTTCTATCAATTATAATTTCATAAAAATGAAACTTCATGAATACACCCACCTATGATCATTGATTCGCAATTATAAAATTTTACACATAAAGACGTTCCTGTGATTTTTATCAGATACTTTTTACATACAATTTCTATTTCTTCTTCACATAACTTTTTTATACATTTGAAATTTTCTAGAACAATTTCGCTGTTTCCTGTCATTTGCATCAGGCATTCATGGTTTACTACATCTCTTGGAATATCATATTCGTTATCTACATTAAACATATATAACCTTCTATATGTGCTCATACTATTTTATGAGTAGTAAAGTTGGTTTATACAAAAGAATCAGTATTATCTTTTAAATGAGATATAATTGTGGGGGAACATAAAAAGCCAGGACATAAGTCCTGACTTTTTATCATTAATTATATTTGCGCTTTCTAGCAGCTTCTGATTTCTTCTTACGCTTTACGCTTGGTTTTTCGTAATGTTCTCTTTTACGAATCTCCTGCTGAATACCAGCTTTCGCGCAATTTCTCTTGAATCGACGTAATGCACTGTCGATTGATTCGTTTTCTTTTACGATAACGCTTGACATCTGTTCTTCCCTCCCTTCAGTTATAGATTCCTAAAACTGTAGGTATTTGTGTTTAACACACTCAAATATTATACCATAATTTTCTATGACGTCAACAACTTTATTTGATAAAAGTTATTCAATGCTCTTATTATAACTGCTGTTCTAATATCTCTTTTGCCTTTGCTACGGCTTCATCTGCACCAGCCGGATTCTTTCCTCCTGCCTGTGCCATGTTTGGACGGCCGCCACCGCCACCGCCAACGCATTTTGCAATCTCTTTAATCATATTTCCGGCATGGGCACCTTTGGATATAGCATCATCGTCTGCCATAACAATAACATTCGCCTTGTCAGCAGTTGTTGACACAATAACGATTACACCGCCGCCCATCTTCTCTTTCAGATTATCTCCAAGATTCCTTAAACCATTCATATCCACATCCGATACTTTCGTTGCAAGAAGTTTGACACCTTTTACTTCTTCAACATTGTTTAATACATCTCCTACAGAGTCGTTTGCCATTTTTGCCTTTAATTTCTCATTTTCGCTGGATAATGCCTTGATTTCATCATGTAACGACTGAATCTTCTTTGCTAATGCATTCGGCTCTGATTTCGCAATTTTTGCTGCTTCAAGAAGTGTTTTTTCCATATCAGCATAATATTTCATAAGACCGGCTCCTGTCAAAGCCTCAATTCTGCGGACTCCTGCTGAAATACCTGCTTCAGACACAATCTTGAAGTATGATATTGTACTGGTATTTGAAACATGAGTACCACCACAAAGTTCTACAGAATAATCTCCCATAGATACAACTCTTACAGTATCACCATATTTCTCACCAAACAATGCCATAGCACCTGTTTTCTTTGCATCCTCTAAACTCATTTCCTTTGTGATAACATCAAGACCATTCGCAATCTGTTCATTCACCATTGCTTCAGCCTTTTCAATTTCTTCTTTTGTCATCGCCTGGAAATGTGTAAAGTCAAATCTTAATCTATCTGCATCTACATAAGAACCTGCCTGCTCTACATGTTCTCCAAGAACAACCTTTAACGCCTTCTGTAATAAATGTGTTGCACTATGATTCTTTGCTGTTGCATTTCTAAGTGTAGCATCTACCTTTAATGTAACTTTATCGCCAGCCTGCAGCATGCCTTTTGTAACATATCCTACATGTCCAACCATACTACCATGCAATTTAATTGTATCAACGACTTTAAACTGTCCGTTTGCCGTCTCAATGATACCCTTGTCGCCTGCCTGACCACCCATTGTTGCATAGAATGGAGTTTCTTCTACAACGATAGTTCCTTTATCTCCATCTGCGAGAGCCTGTACCACTTCACTTTCTGTCGTAAGAGCAGTAATTACAGAATCTTCCACGAATCTGTCGTATCCTACAAACTTTGATGTCAAAGCATTATCAAGGCTTTCATAAACAGTCTCGTCTGCTCCCATATAATTTGTAGTCTTACGGGCTTTTCTTGCGGTCTCTCTCTGAACATCCATAGCTTTTTTGAAACCTTCTTCATCTACAGAGAATCCCTTTTCTTCAAGAATTTCCATCGTAAGATCAAGTGGGAATCCATATGTGTCGTATAATTTAAAAGCATTATCTCCGGATAAAGTCTTTTCACCATTTGCTTCCATTTCTGTTTCCATTTCTGCAAGAATACTTAATCCGGTATCAATCGTTTTGTTGAATTTATTTTCTTCCTCTGTTAAGACTTTGAAAATCATGCTCTTCTTTTCGTCTAATTCAGGATATCCGTCTTTAGAACCTTCAATCACTGTTTTCGAAAGCTCAGATAAGAACATACCTTTTACGCCTAAAAGTCTTCCGTGTCTTGCGGCACGTCTGATTAATCTTCTTAAAACATATCCTCTTCCTTCGTTGGATGGCATAATACCATCAGAAATCATAAATGTTGCTGAACGGATATGGTCCGTAATAATTCTGATAGAAACATCCCATTTGTATTCTTTCTTATATTCTTTTCCTGAAATCTCACAAACTTTGTCACGAAGAGATTTGATTGTATCAACATCAAAAATAGAATCCACATCCTGAACAACTGTAGCGAGACGCTCTAATCCCATTCCTGTATCGATGTTTTTATTCTGTAATGTTTCATAATTTCCTTTTCCGTCATTCTCAAACTGTGTAAATACATTGTTCCAGATTTCAATATATCTGTCACATTCACAGCCTACCGTACAGCCAGGTTCTCCACAGCCGTACTTTTCTCCTCTGTCATAATAAATTTCTGAACATGGACCACAAGGACCTGCACCATGCTCCCAGAAATTGTCTTCCTTGCCAAATTTGAAAATACGTTCTTTTGGTATACCCATCTCTTTATTCCAGATTTCAAAAGCCTCATCATCTTCTAAATAAACTGATGGATATAATCTGTCTGCATCAAGACCTACTACCTCTGTTAAAAACTCCCATGACCAGTGAATTGCTTCTGTCTTAAAATAATCTCCAAAAGAGAAATTTCCAAGCATCTCAAAAAAAGTGCCATGTCTGGCTGTCTTTCCAATGTTTTCAATATCACCGGTTCTGATACATTTCTGACAGGTAGCCATTCTTGTCTTCGGTGGTATCTCCTGTCCTGTAAAATATGGCTTTAGTGGAGCCATACCTGCATTGATTAATAATAAACTATTATCATTATGAGGAACTAATGAATAACTTCCTCTTACCAGATGGTCTTTTGACTCAAAAAAGTCTAAAAACATCTGTCTTAATTCATTTAATCCATATTTCTTCATTGTACTTTCCTCCAATACTAATCAGCTTTTACCTGATGGAATGCTTTTTTGCCTTTTTTAATTAAAATAACACCTTCATCATTGTAATCAGCTGTAGTAAATGTTGCATCTATCTCTGTAACTTTTTCTCCATTGACAGATACGCCGCCCTGCTGAACAAGTCTTCTTCCTTCGCCTCTGGAAGAAACAAGTTTTGTATCTACTAAAATCGTCAGAATATCTTTTCCTGCATCTAATTCATCTTTAGAATATGTTGTCGTTGGTAAGTCTCCGGAAATACCACCTTTTGCAAACATATTCTTTGCAGCTTCCAATGCCTTCTTTGCTTCATCTTCACCATGAACCAGTTCTGTTAATTCATAAGCAAGAATCTCTTTTGCTTTATTTAGCTCAGCACCCTCCCACGCTTCCATTTCCTGAATCTGCTCAATTGGAAGGAATGTAAGCATTTTAAGACACTTGATAACATCGGCATCATCCACATTTCTCCAGTACTGGAAGAATTCATATGGAGATGTCTTTTCAGGGTCAAGCCATACTGCACCGCTGACAGTTTTTCCCATCTTCTTTCCTTCGGAGTTGAGAAGCAATGTAATCGTCATGGCAGATGCATCTTTACCAAGCTTACGTCTGATAAGTTCTGTGCCGCCCAACATATTACTCCATTGGTCATCACCGCCAAACTGAAGATTGCAGCCGTAATCCTGGAATAATTTATAGAAGTCGTAACTCTGCATAATCATGTAGTTAAACTCTAAGAAACTAAGGCCTCTCTCCATTCTCTGCTTGTAACATTCTGCTGTAAGCATTCTGTTAACACTAAAATGAGGACCAACCTCTCTTAATACATCAATATAATTCAAATCCATTAACCAGTCTGCGTTATTCACCATTAATGCTTTTCCTTCAGAAAAGTCAATGAATCTGCTCATCTGTTTCTTGAAACATTCGATATTGTGTTCGATGGTCTCCTTTGTCATCATCTGACGCATATCAGTCTTACCCGATGGGTCTCCAATCATCGCAGTTCCACCGCCTAATAATGCGATAGGCTTATTTCCTGCCATTTGCAGTCTCTTCATCAGGCATAATGCCATAAAGTGACCTACATGAAGACTGTCTGCTGTGGGATCAAAACCGATATAAAAAGTTGCTTTTCCATTATTTATTAAATCTTTGATTAATTCTTCATCCGTAACCTGTGCAATCAGACCACGTGCTTGTAATTCTTCGTATGTGTTCATTTCTATTCTCCTTCTTTCGCATATCTTTCCTATGCTTCAATCAACTATTGATTGTAGCATAGGAATAGGGATTTTACAATAAACCTTTGGTAGAAAAATACAAAAATTATAAAAGAATACAGATGACACCTCTGCTCTGGTCGTTCGTTATCTTTTCTATTGTTCCCTGCATTCTGCTTCTTGTATCTTCTGTAAGGTTATTAATTTTATTCATAATTCCTTCATCTACGATCTGTCCGATAGATTTACCAAAGATATTCGTCTCCCAGATATTAGAATCTTCTTCATTTTTATTGATAAAATCAATCAGATCTTTTGCCTGTTCTTCATCACCGATAATCGGAGAAATTTCTGTTAAAATATTCGCTTTCACAAAATGAATAGACGGTGCAGTCGCTTTAATTTTCACACCATACTTATTACCGTTTTTGATTAACTCTGGATTTTCTAAAACAATTTCCTCTTTATCCGGTGTTACAATACCATAACCGGTATTTCGTACTTTACTGATTGCATCATTAACTTTTTCATAATTACTCTTCTGATATGCCAGCTCTTTGACTAGTTTAATCAACTGCAGCTGATTATCAATCGTTGTTCCTGTCATTTCCGTTAAAGTGTTATAATAATATCTGTCATCAATATCAAAATTGACAACCATTTTGCCGTTGGAAAGTTCTACCATTGCCATATTGGCATCTTTAATAAATTCTTTATCAGGAAACAGTTTTAAAGTCTTAATGTCTTTAATTTTCACGATTTTATGAAGAAGTTCTTTTGCATAATCAACTATGTATTTCATTAAAGGATGCTCATAATCCATTATTTCTAACCATTTAGGAACATTAAATACAACTTCACTTACCGGAAATTCAAATAATATACTTTCAAGAATTTCATTAATATTATTTTCGTTAAGTTTGAGACAGTTTATTGCCAATGTCGACACGTTATATTTTGCTGCAATCTCATCTCTTAATCGTGTACATTCCGTTGATGTCGGATCCAGAGAATTGACCAGAATAATAAATGGCTTATTAATATTTTTCAATTCCTGAATCGTTTTATCTAAAGCTTTATTGTATTCGTTTACATCTAAATCTGTAAAACTTCCGTCACTGGTAACAACAACACCAATCGTCGAATGTTCTGAAATAACTTTTTCTGTGCCAATTTCAGCTGCTTTGGAAAATGGTATATCATAGTCAAACCAAGGTGTCTTTACCATTCTCTCAGCTTCTTCTTCCATATGACCGGTAGCCCCCTCTACCATAAAGCCTACACAGTCAATTAATCTTACCTTTACATTAGCTTTTCCGCCAATATTAATAGATACCGCTTTATTTGGAATAAATTTCGGTTCTGTGGTCATAATTGTTTTCCCTGATGAGGACTGTGGCAGTTCATCCTTGGCCCTTTTAATTTCATTTTCATCGCTGATATTAGGTACCACTGCCACATCCATGAAATTTTTGATAAATGTGGATTTACCGGTTCTTACCGGACCTACAACACCTATGTAAATCTCTCCCTTTGTTCTTTTTTCAATGTCTTTATATACATTAAAATCCATGAAAAAACCTCCCTTACATACATTAATACTAAAATATATGCAAAAGGAGGTTATTTATTACATTAACGGTGATAATAGTCTCAGTAATTTACCACATGCTTTATACCATAAAGGACGGTTCCTGCATTCCATCAGAGACACCTTCTTTGATTCTGATAACATTTGCTGGTAGTCTGATTCAATATCCAGAATAGCCGGATTTTTGTAAATAAAACAGCCATTTTCAAAATGAAGAAACAGACTTCTGTAATCTAAATTAATTGTTCCCACAGTAGCTTTCTCATCATCACTGATAAACATTTTGGCGTGAGTAAATCCCGGAGAATACTCATATATTTCCACACCGGCCTCAATCAGTTCACTGTAATATGTACGTGCAATACAATAAGCATATGCTTTATCCGGAATGCCTGGCATAACAATTTTAACATCTACGCCTCTTTTTGCGGCAAATTTCAAAGATGACATCATAACATTATCAATCACAAGATACGGTGTGACAATATGCAGATAACGGTTCGCTGTATTAATCATATGTAAATATACAGATTCACCGATTCTTTCTTTTCCAACAGGTTCGTCACCATAACCGATAACATATCCGTTTTTGTCGTAAATTTTTGGAATATCGACATTTAAATATCTATCAAAATTTCCAATTGTCTTTTCACTGACATTCCACATCTGCAGAAACATCAATGTAAAACTCTTGACGGCATCACCCTTTAACATGACTGCAGTATCTTTCCAGTAACCAAATTTATTCACGACATTCATATACTCATCTGCCAGATTGATGCCTCCGGTAAATGCTACTCTTCCGTCAATTACCAGAATCTTTCTATGGTCTCTGTTATTCTGCTCTGTTGTAAAAAACGGTCTGGCTGGTGCAAAAGGTTTTGCCTTAATGCCTTTTCTTCTTAGTTTCTTGAAATATCCAATCGGTAATTTCGTAAGCGAGCACAATCCGTCATACATGATTCGCACTTCTACTCCCTGCTGGACTTTCTTTTCAAGAACTCTTAAAATCGAATTCCACACTCTGCCCTGTTCTATAATAAAGTATTCCATAAAAATGAAATCCTGTGCTTCTTCGAGTTCTTCAATTAAAGCTCTGTATTTTTCCTCGCCACAATTAAAATAAGATACATCGGTATTTCGATATACCGGACATCCTGTATTATCATAAACATATTTTGCAAGCATAGAGACCTGTTTATCCTGAATCTGCAAATCATTGTAAATTTGCTGGTCAGGTCTTAAATAACGTTCGGATTTTAAATCAATATGTTCAATACGCTTTCTTAATTTAATAGAACCCGGCTGAAATTTCGCATACAAGTACATTAATACGCCAAATCCGGGTACAAGCATAATGAAAATAACCCAGATTAATTTCATTGTCGGATCAGATTTGTCATTTACGATATAAATCACAAGCAGCACCTGCACCACGATAATGACATACGAAAAGACCTTATTAACACTGGCATTATATGCTAAAAGTAAAAAACAAGCCAACTGTAATGCAATCATTAAACCAAATATAAAAATACGGCTGAACAGAAATGTTGCAAGACCATTTTTGCCTTTTTCTTTTGTGATGTCTAATTTTTTATGATCCATTACTTTTCTCCTTGAATACTTGTTACCAATTTCGAAGAAATGATAACCTGGTTGATGACGTTTGTCAAAGTAAATTGAAATCGTCATCAATACAGTATATTAAACGTTAATACAATATATTATTGTATCGTCTCATCCCACTCTAAATCCATAAATTCGTTTGTATGTTCTCTTTCCATCAGTTCCCACATTGCTTCTTCTGCTGATTTATCATGAAACAGTACTTCGTTCACTGCTTCAACAATCGGCATGTCCACTTCATATTTCTTTGCTAAAGCCAATGCAGCTTTTGCTGAAACAGCCCCTTCTACAACCATCTTTACTTCATCAACAGCTTCTTTTAAAGTATATCCTTTACCGATTAATACTCCTGCTCTGCGGTTTCTGGAATGTTTACTGTTACATGTGACAATCAAATCTCCAATTCCGGACAACCCGTTAAAAGTTCTGGAATGACCGCCCATCTTTGTTCCTAAATTAGTAATTTCCTTAATCCCTCTTGTGATTAATGCAGCTTCTGTGTTATCACCAAAACCTAAACCGTCAATAATACCGGCAGCTAAGGCAATAACATTTTTTAAAGAGCCACCCAGTTCGATACTCTTTCGATCCGGACTGATATATGGTCTGAAATACTTATTTGCAAATAGGGACTGTACTTTCATAGCAGTTTCCTGTTTCTTTGCACCGATGACTACAACTGTTGGCACCTCTCTTCCAACCTCCTCCGCATGACTAGGACCTGAAAGTACAACTGCCTCACATTCCGGAAGTTCTTCTTCGATAATTTCTGTCATGGTAAAGAATGTTTTATCCTCTATTCCTTTGGCAACATCTACAATAATCTGCCCCTCTTTTACGATACCTTTCAGGCTCTTTGCCGTACTTCTCACAAAAGAAGATGCCACAGCCATAACAATCATTTCAGAATCTTTCACTGCTTCTTCCATATCGTTTGTAATCTGGATTTCATCCGGGATTTTAATTCCGGGGAGACTTATTTTATTTTCACGCTCCTTGTTGAGAGCATCTACCTCACTCTGTAAAAATGACCAGATAGTAACGTCATTATTATTTTTATATAAAACCTTTGCTAAAGCAATAGCCCATCCGCCACCGCCTAACACTGTAACCTTTGCCATATTAAGCCTCCTTTTTCTCACCAATCTTTCTTTCTGTCCCATTGGCAAGTCTTTTTATATTATCTTTATGTCTGATATAAGACAAAACGGTCATAATTCCTACCAAAACATATGCCTCTATTTTTTCATCTGCATTTAAATGGTGAACCATGTTTAACTGTCCCCATACAACCATTTCAACAAAAAATCCTGTCATTAAACATAATGAACTGAAAGAAACATATTTCGTAATTGCAAGAGCTACGAAAAATGTAACTAATCCCAAAACTAAAAATTTCCAGTCAAAAAATACAAGAGAAAATATAACACCGGAAGATGCCGCAATCCCTTTTCCACCTTTAAAATTCATATAAAACGGAAAATTGTGGCCGAGTATTGCACCAAGTCCTGTATAAAGAGCAATTACCATCATATCTCCAGCTGCAGTATCTCTGAAAACAAAACACATCAGGAGTACTGCAAAAACTGCCTTTAGGGCATCCCCAAAATAGGTTAAAAATCCATATTTTTTCCCAAGAGTCCGCATCGCATTCGTAGTTCCTGAATTACCACTGCCATGTTCTCTAATATCAATATTGTGCATTTTCCCAATAATGAAACCGGTTTGAAAAAGCCCAAACACATATCCTACTACAATACAAATAATCTTCTGCCAAATCATATCCTCTAACTCCTATTTATTTTGTTTTCAGTTTATTTTCTTATTAGTGTGTTCTATTTGTCATTTCTCTCACGAATAATAAATCTTAAAGGTGTTCCTCTAAAACCAAAAGCTTCCCTGATGCGGTTTTCAATATATCTTGTATATGAAAAGTGCATTAATTCTTTGTCATTTACAAAAATAACAAAGGTCGGCGGCTTTACAGAAACCTGAGTAATATAATAAAGTTTCAGTCGTTTTCCTTTATCAGAAGGCGGTTGCTGCATTGCTACTGCTTCAGCCATAATTTCATTGACAACACCTGTCTCTATTCTCATCGAATGATTTGCAATAACAACATCAATCATATCAAACAGTTTCGGTAAACGCTGTCCAGTCTTCGCTGAGATAAACATAATCTCCGCATACTGCATAAAGGAAAGAATCTGCCTCACTTTATTTGTATATTCGTAGACAGTCTTGTCATTTTTCTCAATTGCATCCCATTTATTCACGGCGATAATAATTCCCTTACCGTTTTCATGGGCAATACCGGCGATTTTGGCATCCTGTTCCGTCACGCCTTCTACCGCATCAATGACAATAACGACAACATCTGCACGTTCTACAGCGGTAACTGTCCGGATAATACTGTATCTTTCAATATCTTCTTTTACCTTTGATTTCCTGCGAAGTCCTGCAGTATCAATAAAAACATATTCTCTGCCATTCCATTCTACATCCGTATCAATCGCATCTCTGGTTGTTCCTGCGATATTGGATACAATAACTCTGCTTTCTCCGGTTAATTTATTGATAATGGATGACTTTCCTACATTTGGTTTTCCGACAATAGCAACTCTTGGTCTGTCATCTTCTTCCTCGTCCAGATTTAAAGCCTTAAAATGTTCTACAACCTTATCTAACATATCTCCAAGACCACTTTTCTGTGATGCAGAAATAGGAACCGGATCACCGATGCCAAGATTATAAAATTCATAGACATCTGCCATCATCCGATTAAAATTATCAACTTTATTTACTACCAAAATAACCGGTTTACGGCTTCGCCTTAACATATCAGCAACTTTTGAATCCGCATCAATTAATCCCTGTTTTACATCTGTCATAAAAATAATCACATCTGCAGTATCAATAGCAATCTGTGCCTGTTCTCTCATCTGTGACAATATAATATCACTGCTGTCCGGCTCAATTCCACCTGTATCAATCATGGTAAAATTATAATTCAGCCAGTCTACATCAGCATATATTCTATCTCTGGTAACTCCAGGTGTATCTTTTACAATAGAAATTTTTTGTCCTGCAAGTGCATTGAACAATGTTGATTTTCCTACATTTGGTCTGCCTACAATGGCAACAATTGGTTTACTCATATCTTTTACCTCACCATTAGATCGGAAGAGCGTCGTGTAGGGAAAGAGTGTAGATCTC
>CAQBGY010000033.1 GCA_948759685.1 uncultured Eubacterium sp. | reverse complement strand
GGAGAGCATCTGCCTTACAAGCAGGGGGTCACAGGTTCGAGCCCTGTAGGTCCCATTACATTATTTAAAAAGCACAAATAAATATTGATGCGAAAGCATCTATAGTAATGTGGCGAGATAGCTCAGTTGGCTAGAGCACACGGTTCATACCCGTGGTGTCGGGGGTTCGAATCCCTTTCTCGCTACTTTTTTATTGCTAAAAAACGGGTTTGATGTACAACAAAAATGTATATTAAGTCTTATTTTTTTGCATTATAATAATGAATTTATCCTAAAATGTGGTATAATAAATTGACTGTGCGAAAAAATAAATAATATTAGGAGGACAGTATGCGTATTGGTATGGGATATGATGTCCATAAGTTAGTTGAAAGAAGAAAATTAATATTAGGTGGTGTGGAGATTCCATACGAATTGGGATTGTTGGGGCATTCGGATGCGGATGTAGTCGTTCATGCGATTATGGATGCATTATTAGGAGCAGCAGCTCTTGGTGATATTGGCAAACATTTTCCTGATACAGACCCACAGTATAAAGGTATTTCCAGTATCAAATTGCTAGAACATGTAGGAAACTTATTAGAAGATAACCATTATAAAATTGGCAATATTGATGCGACAATTATATGCCAGAGACCGAAACTTGCCATGTATCGTGAAGAGATGGTAAAAAATGTAGCAGGTGCATTAGATATTCATGAAAGTCAGGTGTGCATCAAAGCAACTACAGAAGAAGGATTAGGATTCACCGGGCATGGACTTGGAATATCTTCTCAGGCAATTGCTCTTTTAGAGGAAGTTTAATATACATAAATTTAAAAATTAATATACATTTTCGAAAAGGTAGTTTGGAATCATGGAAGACCAATTAAAGGAAATAAAGATAGAAGATTACGATGAACTTAACAAATATTATAATTTGAGACGTCCCGAAACAGCTGACAGCAACCTGCTGGATTTATTCTTATGGGAAAACAGTTATCCTACATGGTATTTTACAAATGAATATGGATTGATGTGGGTAGCAAAGAGTGGAAAAGGACAATATTATTCCTCAGTTCCCTGCTGTAAAGATAAAGATTTGAAAAAATGTTTTCTGGCAACCCAGAAATATTTTAATCAAGTGCTGAAGAAAAAACTGACAATGTATCTGGTGGATAAAAAAGCGATAGAAACGTTAGAATTGCCGGAAGAAGACTATATAATTATTCCGGACAGAACATATTATGATTATGTATATGATGCAGAGAAATTAAGGACTTTTTCCGGGAAGAAATATCATAAAAAGAAAAATCATTTAAACTCCTTTAAGCGGGATTATGAAGGAAGATATGAGTTTCGTATGCTGAGTAAAAAAAACGAGAAGGAAATTCTTGAGTTTTTAGATATTTGGAAGGACAATAAGAGCGATAGTGAAGAACATGAATTTATTGAAAGTGAAGCAAAAGGAATCAGATTTATATTAGAACATGAAAATATTTTTAATTATAAAATCGGTGGTGTTTATATTGATGATAGGCTGGAAGCTTTTTGTATCGGAAATTATTATGAGCAGGAAGATATGGTTTATCTGCCGGTAGAGAAAGCAAATCCTGAAATCCGGGGGCTATATCAGTATATTTGCAGCCAGTTTTTGATTACAGCATTTCCGGGTGCTGGAAAGGAAAACCGCGAGGATGATATGGGACTTGAAGGACTTAGAAAATCTAAATTATCATATAATCCAATTTATATGGTAGAAAAGTATACTATAATCCAGAAATAGAGAGAATTGTTATGATTAGATTGCTAGAAAACCATGAAAAAGTGAAAATCAGGTCTTTGTACGAGCATTGTTTTAGAGATGATACAAAGGAATATATAGATTATTATTTTGATAATAGAATCAGAGAAAATGAAGTTGTTGTGAATGAGCAGGAAGGAGAAATTGTTTCTGCCATGCATTTAATTCCTAAAGTAGTGATTGCGGGAAATGTCAAAACAAATATCACATATATATATGCTGTAGGTACATGGAAAAAATATCGGAATCAAGGATATGTAAAAGAAATCTTTGAGGAAATAATTAAAAGTATGCATCAAAATATGGATATATTTACGTATCTGATTCCATCCAGTGAGGAAAATGCTGAGATATATAGAAAGTTTGGTTTTGAATATGTAATGGATAAACGAGAAATGGAAGATCCAAAACATAGAAAGAAACCAAGTCATTCTGTAATAAGAAGAAAAGCTGAAAATTCTGATTTAGTAAAGTTATCTATTTTTGCACAGCAGGCAGTAAACAGCATATATTCCATTTCATTATCAAAAGATTTGGAGTATTTCAGAAAACTAAAAGAAGTTGTAGAAATCGAAGGCGGAAGTATTGATATTTTCGTGAAGAATAAAGTTATTGTCGGCTATAGAATAATAATTGATGATGAGGTTTTTGAAGAGGTATTGGATAACAGCGTACAGAATTTAAGCTGGCTTGGCAATGGAAGAACTCCATATGCGATGGCAAGAATTCTCAATATACGAAAAACGTTGAGACAGCTTTCTTTTAAAGATTTTAAAGAGAGATATATTAAAATAGCAGACCCGGTTATTGAAGAAAATAACGGATGCTTTAAAATGAAATATCACCACGGAAGCGTGAAATTAGAAAAATGTAATGAGAAAGAAATTGATAAAGTAGATTTTGATGTTACAATAGGAGAATTGGGAGCACATATATTTGGTTATAAGAGCATCCCGGGATTTCCGCCAGTATGTAGGCAGGACAGTTTCTTTATCAATGACTACGTATAAATAATTAAAAAGAGAAATAGACATAGACAAGAGAAGCACTTTATGAGGATTAGGCTGTTATGAATTTTTTAAAATATTATAAAGAAGCGGTATGCGTCATAAAAGACAGGGATCCCGCTATGAAAAAAAATATAGAAGCAATTCTTTATCCAAGTTTCTGGGCAATCTATCATTATAGAAGAGCTCACAGGATGCATTTGAAAGGAAAAGTTTTTAAGGCAAGAAAGATTTCCCAAAGAACTGCGAAAAGAACGGGAATTGAGATACATCCGGCAGCAGAGATTGGAAAAGGATTGTTTATTGACCATGGACATGGAGTAGTAATCGGGGAGACCACAATTATTGGTGATAACGTAACGTTATATCAGGGAGTTACTCTTGGTGGTACTGGTAAAGAAAAAGGAAAAAGGCATCCAACAATCGGTGATAATGTGATGATTGGTGCCGGCGCAAAGGTGTTAGGTTCATTTACGATTGGAGAAAATTCAAAAGTTGCGGCAGGTTCGGTCGTTCTTGAAGAAGTTCCGCCAAATAGTACAGTAGTCGGAGTACCGGGGATTGTTGTGAAGCAGGATGATGTCAGAATACCACATAATGACCTTGATCAGGTACATATTCCACATCCGGTACAGAATGAATTAAAGAGACTGAGTAATGAGATTGAATTATTGAAAAAGAATATTCAGTAAGAAGATGAATTTAAAATAAATTGATAGAAGCGTAAGGAGATTATATGAAGATTTATAATACTTTAACAAAGACAAAAGAAGAGTTTCAACCAATATCTAAAGAACAGGTAGGAATGTATACTTGTGGACCTACCGTTTATCATTATGCACATATTGGAAATTTGCGCAGTTATATTATGGAGGATGTTCTTGAGAAGGAACTCCGATATGAAGGATATCCTGTTAAACGAGTTATGAATATAACAGATGTAGGACATTTATCCAGTGATGCTGACACGGGTGAGGATAAGATGTTAAAGGGAGCTAAAAGAGAGAATAAAACTGTTATGGAAATTGCAAAGTTTTATACAGATGCATTTTTCTCAGATTGTGCAAAACTTAATATTAAAACTCCGGATGTGGTTGAACCTGCAACAAATTGTATTGACGAATTTATAGAAATGATTACAAAACTTTTGGAAAAAGAATACGCATACATAGCAGGTGGAAATGTTTATTTTGATACATCAAAATTAAAAGAGTATTATACATTGTCCAGTCATAATGAAGAAGAACTTATGGTAGGCGTAAGAGATGATGTAGATGAAGATGAAAATAAAAAGAATAAGACAGACTTTGTTCTTTGGTTTACAAAATCAAAGTTTGACAATCAGGAATTGAAATGGGATAGTCCTTGGGGAGTCGGTTATCCGGGATGGCATATTGAGTGCTCCTGCATTAGTTTAAAACATCTTGGTGAAAATCTTGATTTACACTGTGGTGGAATTGATAATATATTCCCACATCATACGAACGAGATTGCACAAAGCGAAGCATATCTGGGACATAAATGGTGCAATTACTGGTTCCATGTACATCACTTAAATGATAAAAGTGGAAAGATGAGTAAATCAAAGGGAGATTTTCTTACAGTTTCATTGTTAGAACAGAAAGGATATGACCCAATTGTATATAGGATGTTCTGCTTACAGTCTCATTACAGAAAACCATTGGAATTTAGTTATGAAGTATTAGACTCTGTGGCAGCAGGATATAAGAAGTTGAGAAATCGTATTGCAAAGCTGGATAAAAGTGGCGATGCAGATATGAAACTGGCAGCAGAATATAAGCAGAAATTTATAGAAGTGGTAGGGAATGATATGAACACTGCTTCTGGTATTACTATGGTATATGATGTGCTGAAAGCAGATACAAATGATGCAACAAAACTTTATATCATAAAAGATTTTGATTATGTATTGTCCTTAAATCTTTTAGCCGGAGAAATAGTAAGTGAACAGCAGACTTCTGTAGACAGTGAGATGGAAGCATATATTCTGGATATGATTGAAAAAAGAGCGATGGCAAAGAAAGAAAGAGATTTTGCTACAGCTGACTCTATCAGAGATGAACTGGCAGCAAAAGGAATTGTTCTGAAAGATACCAGAGAAGGAACCACTTACGAAGTTTTAGGGTGAATAAATGGAAAAAGATTTGTTTAATATTATAAAACAAAATATGGATTTGGGAGAGATTAATATTACAGATTATTCTCCATTAACACTGGCATATATTGGTGATGGTATTTATGAAATCGTTGTTCGTACAGTAATTGTTGATGAGGCAAACAGACAGGTGAACAAGATACATAAGGCTGCTTCAAATCTGGTTAAGGCAGAGACACAGGCAAAGATGATTCATCTGATTATGGATGATCTGACGGAAGAAGAGGTAAGAATATATAAGCGTGGTAGAAATGCAAAAGCTGTGACAAGAGCAAAGAATGCTTCTATGTCAGATTACCGGACAGCAACAGGTTTTGAGGCATTGATGGGATGGCTTTATCTGACGGGACAGTCAGAGAGAATGATGCAGTTAATTAAGAAATGTATTGTGTATTTTATATCGGATAAATAATTATGCTGTGTTGGAAACCTATTTGTAAGAACAGTATGAGAAATTATTTTTTAAAAGAGAGAGAATGAGGTAAATTGTGAGATACGAAGAATTTGTCATAGAGGGAAGAAATGCTGTGATAGAGGCTTTTCGGGCAGGAAAGACAGTAGATAAGTTATTTGTTTTAGAACATTGCAAAGAAGGCTCTATGAACACAATATTACGGGAAGCAAAAAAACGTGATACAGTAATTCAATATGTGAAGAAAGAACGCTTGGAGCAGATGTCAGAGACAGGGAAACATCAAGGTGTAATTGCCTATATTGCAGCCTATGAATATGCATCTGTGGAAGATATTCTAAAGAAAGCGGAAGAAAAGGGAGAACCGCCTTTTGTAGTAATTTTAGATGATATTGAGGATCCTCACAATCTTGGGGCGATTATCAGAACAGCAAATCTGGCAGGGGCTCATGGAGTGATTATTCCCAAACACAGAGCTGCAGGCTTGACCGCTACAGCTGTGAAAGCATCTGCCGGAGCAATCAATCATACACCGGTAGTAAAAGTTACAAACATTGCGAAAACGATAGAAGATTTAAAAGATAAAGGGTTATGGTTTGTCTGTGCTGATATGGGTGGAACAACCATGTATGATTTGGACTTAAAAGGTGCAATCGGTTTGGTAATTGGAAATGAGGGAAAAGGTGTCAGCCGTCTGGTTAAGGAAAAATGTGATTTTGTGGCATCTATTCCGATGTTTGGAGACATTGATTCATTGAATGCATCTGTTGCAGCAGGAGTAATGGCATATGAGATTGTCAGACAGAGAATAAATTAATTAAATGAGATGAGTGAGAAAAGATGTTCCAATTGTTATGTGTTCAGGATTCTGGGTACATATTAATTGGAGCATCTTTTTTATCGTGAAAAGTTTATCTTTTGGGGATATCTGTATCAGGAGAAGAAGTGTTTTGGCTTGGATTATAATGACTTAATTAAGTTTTCATTATACATTTTTAAAGAGTATGAGGATATTAAATTAAAATGGCAGAAGCGTCTAGAATATATTATGATTGATGAATTTCAGGATATTGATGCATTACAGTATGAACTTATGTGTGTGATGTGTGATTATCATAAGAATCTGTTTGTTGTGGGAGATACTGATCAGACGATTTATACATGGAGAGGAGCAAATGTAAATTATCTTCTTGATTTTCATAAGAACTTTCCGGATACGAAAACGATTATGATGATGAAAAACTATCGTTCTACACCGGAGATATTGTCTGTGGCAAATTCGTTAATTTCCAGTAATGTACATCGTATTAAGAAAGAGCTTATTCCAATGTTGAAATCTCAGAATAAGGTAGTCTGTTATCATGGTAAAAATGCTAAAAAAGAGGCTGAATGGATAGCAGAGCAGATACAGCAATTACATTCAGAGGGAATTTCTTATTGCAATATGACTGTATTATACAGAGCACATTATGTAACAAGAGCGGTAGAAGAAGCCTTTATGAAAGAGAAGGTTCCATATAATATTTATAGTGGAATACAGTTTTTCGGAAGAATGGAAATAAAAGATATATTGTCTTATCTGAGAATGATAGCGTATCAGGATGACTTATCTTTTTTACGGATTGTTAATGTTCCTAAAAGAAATATAGGCAAAAAGAGGATTGAGTTTTTGACGGAGTATGCAGACAGGCATCAATGCACATTATTTAATGCGTTAAAAATAAATATCGAAAATGAGATTTTTTATGGAACTAAGGCAAAAAGTTTTATCAGTCTGATTGATAATTTTATTAGAGAGTATCAGGAAAGACCGGTTTCAGAGTTGTTATCTTCTGTAATGGACAGCAGCGGATATGAAAGAATGTTACGGACAGAAGGAAGTCAGGAAAGATTGGACAATCTGGCTGAGTTGAAACAGTCTGTCTATGAGTATGAAACTACTTGTGGTGAAGAATGTACATTGGAACATTATTTAGACCATATCGCATTATTTTCAAATATGGATGTGGCAGATGCGGGTGATAAAGTAAAATTAATGACAGTTCATGCAGCAAAGGGATTGGAGTTTCCTTATGTATTTTTATGTGGAATGAATGAGGGGGTATTTCCATCTAGAAAAATAAAGACTATGGATGGAATGGAAGAAGAAAGAAGGTTGGCTTTTGTAGCGGTTACTAGAGCGGAAAAACAATTATATATAACGGAGGCAGAGGGATATAATTTTGACAGAACACCGAGATATCCTTCTAGATTTATTCTGGATATTGGAGAAGATTTATTGGATTATGTAGAGAAACCAAATGAAGGGTTGGTAAAAGAGGCTAAAGATTATATTCATTTAAGGAAAAGATTTTTGACAAGTCAGGAAATTGAAAAAATAAAAGAGGGAGATATCGTAGAACATAAGGTTTTTGGAAGGGGAACGGTTTTAACAAGAGATGAAGAGAATAGTGCATATTTAATACAGTTTGAAAGAATGGATACACCGAGGACAATAGCTTTTCGAGTTGTGTTAAAATTAGTAAAGTAGAGAAATAGATTTAAGTATATTTTTTGTCTGTTGAAATCTTGCCAAAAAGTACTTGTTATGGTATGATTTTAAAGTCGTTTGACAGGCTGCTATGGCTCAGGAGGTAGAGCGTCGCCTTGGTAAGGCGGAGGCCACGGGTTCAAATCCCGTTAGCAGCTTGCGCGTAGCAATAAAGCCACGCATAAACAAAAAAGAAAAGAACTATTTGAGCTTGCTCAAAAAGAGTTCTTTTCTTTTTTGTTTATATGCGGCGAATGCCGCGACCGAGACGAAGCAAGGCGAAGTCGAGGTGGCGTGGCTTTTGTATGTCAGAGTCAGAAAAAGTAGCCTATATTTATTGACAAAAATCCCATATGTGGTAAGATAAAATACTAGAGATTGAGAAAAGAGGAAATACATATGAATAAGAAAGTTTTATCAGTATTAGTTGACAATACATCAGGTGTATTAAACAGAATTGCTGGATTATTCAGCAGAAGAGGTTATAACATTGATAGTTTGACTGTCGGTGAAACAGAGAATCCATTATATTCAAGAATGACTATCGTTGTAACAGGCGATGATGCTATATTAGAACAGATTATTAAACAGATTACTAAGTTGGAAGATGTCAAGAGAGTAGATGTACTTGAGGCTTCTAATTCAGTAACGAGAGAACTTATTTTAGTGAAAATCAAGGTAGATGCTGCACAGAGACAGCAGGTAATGGCTATGACTGAAATATTCCGTGCTAATATCGTTGATGTTGCAAAAGACAGTGTAATGATTGAAATTACAGGAAGTCAGTCAAAATTGTCAGCATTTTTGAGTCTGTTAGAAGATTATCAGATATTGGAACTTGTAAGAACAGGTATTACAGGTCTTGCAAGAGGCGAAAAATAAAAAGATTATTATATGGCACAGCCATATGAATATAAATTAAATTACAAATGGAGGCAACGAAAATGTCAGAAGCAAAAATCTATTATCAGGAAGATTGTAATCTTTCATTATTAGAAGGCAAGACTATCGCAGTTATCGGTTATGGTAGCCAGGGTCATGCACATGCATTAAATGCAAAAGAATCAGGATGCAACGTTATCATTGGTTTATATGAAGGTAGTAAATCATGGGCAAAAGCAGAAGCTCAGGGATTTGAAGTTTATACTACAGCTGAAGCAGCTAAGAAAGCTGATATTATTATGATTCTTATCAATGATGAGAAACAGGCAGATATGTATAAGAATGATATCGAGCCAAACCTTGAAGCAGGTAATATGTTAATGTTTGCTCATGGTTTTAACATTCATTTTGGATGTATTGTACCACCAGCAGATGTAGATGTTACAATGATTGCACCTAAGGGACCAGGACATACTGTTCGTTCAGAATATCAGGAAGGAAAGGGTGTTCCTTGTTTAGTAGCTGTAGAACAGGATGCTACAGGAAAGGCTCTTGATATGGCACTTGCATATGCTTTAGCAATTGGTGGAGCAAGAGCAGGTGTTCTTGAGACCACTTTCAGAACAGAAACAGAAACAGACCTTTTTGGTGAGCAGGCAGTACTTTGTGGTGGTGTTTGTGCATTAATGCAGGCTGGTTTTGAAACATTAACAGAAGCTGGATATGATCCAAGAAATGCATATTTTGAATGTATTCATGAAATGAAGTTAATCGTTGATCTTATTTATCAGTCAGGTTTTGCAGGAATGAGATATTCTATTTCAAACACAGCAGAATATGGTGATTACATAACAGGACCAAAGATTATCACAGAAGAAACAAAGAAAGCAATGAAGAAAGTTTTATCAGACATTCAGGATGGTTCATTTGCAAAAGAATTTTTACTTGACATGTCAGAAGGTGGACGTCAGGTTCATTTCAAAGCAATGAGAAAACTTGCATCAGAACATCCGGCAGAAAAAGTTGGAGAAGAAATCAGAAAACTTTACAGCTGGAATGATGAAAGCGGCAAATTAATCAACAACTAATCCGAGGCAATTTTTGAGCGCGGATTTATATAAAAAGAAATACACACAGGAGTTTGTGCTTGCACAAAAACTCCTGTGTGTATTTTTTTTATATTGCCCTGCATTCAAGGAATGCAGGGCGCTTATTGATTGTAACGAAGTGAAAATCAATAAGAAATCCGATAGGATTGATTAGAGCGAAGTGAAAATCAATAAGAAATAAGTGAGTGAAAGCATTCAAGGAATCTGTTCGGATTAATTAGGATATTTATTACGATGTCCTTAACCTTGAAAAAGAAACAACAAAACATTAATATATATAATATCAAACATGAAAGAAGGAATCTTATGAAAAAAACAAATTTACTTATTTTCTCTATCGCTATTACAATCATATGCATTAGTAGTATTGTATCTATAGGAAATAATGTATCAGCAGTTACAACGGGGAATCAGGGAGATGGTGATTGTTGGGGAGTAGATATATTTACAGATGCAGCAACAGATAATACTACAACTTCAAGAAATTCAATTACGAAAGTCTCACCAACAACAAAATCTAAAAAAATTACAGTAGGAAAGACTGCAATTAAAAAAGTTATTATAAAAAAGAATACAGCGAAAATTTGTTTGAAAAAAGTAAAAGGAGCAACAGGGTATGTTGTTAAATTAAGTAATTCTAACAAATTTAAAAAGGTAAAAACGAAAAAAGTAAAGAAAACAAACTGCGTCATAAAAAATATAAAAGTAAGTAAAAAATATTATATCAAAGCAAGAGCTTATAAAAAAGTTGGTGGAAAAAATTACTATGGAGTGTGGAGTAAAATAAAAAGAAAATAATTTATCTATTAGTTTTACTAAGATAAATTTTTTTGCAATAAAAATAAAAAATTATTCGTTTAATGAGTAGAACCTAATAAAAAAGATATGAATTGCGATAAAAGTAAGAAGTTCTGCGTTTAATATATGTTTGACTAAATACGACATAAATTGTAGTATAATATAAGAAAAAAATAAGAGTAGGACAAACATATGAAAAAAGAACAGAAAAATAAACAGAGTGCAAATAGTAAAATCAATGAAGATTGGTTCGAAAAAATTGCATTAGGTGATGATGGGGCATTTACAGAATTATATTATGCCAGTTATAAAGAACTTTTTGGTTTTCTTTTATCACTAACAAAAAATAAAGAAGATGCAGAGGATTTACTGCAAAATACATACATTAAAATTCGTAATGGAAGTCATTTGTATAAGAAACAAGGAACACCAATGACATGGATGTGTGCCATAGCCAAAAATCAATATTTGGATTTTATCAGAAAATATGGGAAAAATAGAAGTACTGACTTTGGTGAAGTAGAAAATTATGTTTCAGAAGGTATGACAGGTACTACTAATGAAACAACAGACAATGCAGAAAATAAGATGCTATTAAATTATGCGTTCAGTGTATTAGGAGAGCAGGAGAGAACAATTGTCATTTTACACATGATTAATGGATTAAAACACAGAGAGATAGCAGAGATAACAGGATTACCATTATCAACAGTATTGTCAAAGTATAACCGCTCACTAAAAAAGATGAAAGAAAATATTATGGGTTAGGAGGTCATTATGAAAGAAAAAGATATTAGAGAAAAACTAAATCAGGAACTTGAAGATATGGCTCCTGATATGTTAAGTAAGATTTTAAGTACACCAATTGAACCGATAAAAAGTGAAAAGGAGTTACTTGGAAAAGAGCGTCCTTTATTTAAAGAAAAGAAGAATTGGAAACCGTATATGAAAGTTCCGGCAATTGCTGCAGTTGCGGCCTGTTTTGTTGCGTTAATTATTCTTTTATATCCATTATTTAGTGCAAGTAACCATGCAGAACAGAAAATAGCATTTTCTATTGTTGTTGATGTGAATCCGAGTATTTGTATTGATGTAAATGAAGATGGAAGTATTCACAAAATTAAAGCGGGAAATAAAGATGCAAAAAAAATAGTTAACTATGTGAAAAGTGAATTGAAAGATGAAGATGATTATAAGCAGGTAATAAAACTTGTTGTAAAAAATCTGAAATCAGAAGGTTATCTGAAGAAAAAACAAAATGCAATGCTAGTATCGGCAATTCCTGCAGAGGAAAACGATATTACAAAGGAAATAAAAGAAGTTAAAAAAGAAACCAGTGCAGCTTTAAAAAAACGAGATATCAAATGTAAAACGGTATATCAGAAGGTCGAGATGAATGACAAAATAAAGAGAGTGGCAGATAATAATGATGTCTCTTTAGGTAAAGCAGCTCTGTGTATAGAACTTGCAAAAGAAGAAAAAGTCAGTGTAAAAACAATGTGTAAAAAGAATATTGAGAATCTTGTTCAGAAAGTAGAAAAAAGCAACAATACCACGGTAGATAGTATAGTAATTATTGATGACAACCAAGAATATACTACTGATGAGTTTGAGACTTCGTATGAGACAGAAAGCTTGGAAACAGAAACAGTTGAATTTCCAACAGAAACTTGTGAAAGTGAAAGTGTTATAGAGACGATAGAAAATCCTGCTGAAACTACAGCAGGATTTGAAGAGACGAGTGCAGAAAATCAAACAAACGGAATGTAAAAAAATAATTGAGCTTAAAGTAATGCATTTCCCTGCACAATGTTAAATTCTTCAAAATATTTATTGATATAGTTTAACACACGTTTTTTGTCGGCACTCCATTCAGGTGCGATGAGCAGAGATTTCGGACCGTCACCAGTTATTCTGTGAATAACAATATGTGGTGGAATATTACATAAACATTCTGCAAGAATATTGCTATACTCTTGTAGTGACAATATTTTAAATTTATTTAAGAAATACTCCTTTTCTAAAGGGGTATTTTTTAATACATGAAGAAGTTGTAATTTGATTCCTGAAATAGGTTGTGAACATACGTATTGTACACTTTTTAAAATGTCTTCTTTGGTTTCAAAAGGAAGTCCTATAATTAAATGAACAATTACCTCAATGTTTCGCTTAGTTAAGTCAGAGACTGCAGTGTCAAAGATATCTAATTTATATCCACGGTTAATGTATTTAGCAGTTCTTTCATGAATTGTCTGAAGCCCCAATTCAACCCATACAGGTTTAATATGGTTTAAGAAATCTAAGAGGTCTAAGATGTCATCTGGCAGACAATCCGGTCGTGTTCCAATGGATAAAGCTACAATATCAGGATGATTGATTGCTTCGGTAAAAATTTTTCTAAGATATTCAATATCTCCATATGTATTTGTAAAAGATTGAAAATAAGCAATATATTTTCCGTTTTTTATTTTATTTGAAACTTTTGCCTTGGCAGACTCAATTTGTTCTGTGATACTAAGTTGATAATTGCTTGCAAATTCACCAGAGCCTCCATTACTACAGAAAATACATCCGGTGGAACTTAGTGTGCCGTCTCTGTTTGGACAGGAAAGCCCTGAGGAAAGGCTTAGTTTATATACCTTGCATCCATATTTAGTTTTTAGATAATTATTTAATGAATTGTATCTCATAATATTAAAATTATATCAAAAAAATTAAGTTTACAAAATATTAAAAATAAATACATATAAAAGCAACGTAAAGATTGTATGCTATAGACATGGATAAAGAAATAATTGGATTTATTGGTAGCATTATAATTTTATTTATGATTGTCATAAAAGATATACAAACTAATGTAATATCAAATAAGTTTGTAATAATGTTAGGTTTGTTGTATGTATCTTTAAGAATAACTGTGGGAAAAGATCAAAATATTTATATATTGTTTGATGGAATTCTAATAGCAATAGTAATGTTGTTCATTAACATTATTTTTTATGGAGCTTTTGGAGGCGGAGATATAAAACTTATGATGACATCAGGTTTTTTGTTAGGTTTTAAAGGAAGTATTAAAGTATTTATCATTACGATTATTTTGTCTTCAATTGTTGGAGGAATACAGATAATTAGAAAGAAGAAAGGACTTAAGGATGGTATTCCTTTAGCACCTATGATTAGTATAGGTATTTTATGGGAGTACGTAAATGTATATTTATAGGTATAGGAAATCATCAAGATATAATAAAAAAGAATCCCTAAAGGGATTCCCATATAACGGAGACGAAGGGATTCGAACCCTTGTACCAGCATAAACTGATAAACTGATTTCGAGTCAGCCCCGTTACGGCCACTTCGGTACGTCTCCACATCCATAAAGTTTATATCATATTTTAGTAATAGTTTCAAGGGCGAATCACCACAGTCAAGCAATAGCTCAGCCATAAGCTCGAATTCACTTCGTTACTTCTCGCTTATTTGGCTCATCAAATGATAGCTGTAATTAATATCAGAAAGTCTGCAAGCAGCATTCTGATATTAATTACGGCTATCGCTTGGCTGAACTGTTGCTAAAAATATTTTTATTACTTTTTTGAAAAAACGAAAAAATGGCTATGTCTAAATATGGTACTAAAAAATAAAAATTAACATGGATTTGTCAAAGGGCAAAAACAGAAAAACGTTTCAAACTAATAAAAATTGTGCAATATTAACAAAAAAAAGAGAAAAAATAAAGAAAAATTATCCATATATTGTAAAAAACATTTTTATTTTCTAGACTAAAAGTACAGGAAAGGGGACGTTATTGTGTTGTTTCACTCAAAAAAAAGGAGGAAAGTGATATGAGACGATGGCATTATAAAAAAATGCTGAAAAAAGCAGTTGCTGTTGCATTAAGTACTGCAATGGTAACAGGTACCATTAATTTACATACCACAGATGTACAGGCGGTGGATAGAAGTAAGCCTTGGTTGTTGTCAACGAACAGACCGGCATATTCATCATCTGTCAATGGTGGAGATGTGGCAAGTTTTGCTACAGACGGCAGATTGGGAACCCAGTGGGGAGCAGCTGCAAATGTGGCAGACCAATGGCTGGATGTTGACCTCGGAGGAAAAGCTGATATTAGTAAGGTCGTTATTGACTGGCAGAATAATGCAAGTTATGGTGTTGCTTATCAGGTTTTAGTTTCAGATGATGAAGTAAATTGGACAAAAGTTTATGAAACAAAGAACGGAACAGGTGGAGATGAAAAACATGTAATGCGTAATGATGGAAGTGGCATTGATTATAGTTATTACGAAGATGTGTTAAGTACAGATGGTGCTGATGGTTATAAATTGACACAGGCAAGAGGACGTTATGTAAGAGTGTTAATTAACTATAGTAAATCACAGTCAGGTTCAGATGATAAGAAGTCAGGATGGGGAGCGTCCATTAGAGAAATTGAAATTTATGGTATAGGTGACAATGATTGTGTACAGCCTGTATCGGATGCAGCAAATATCGCTCTTGGAAAGGATGTAGAGGTTACATCATTTGCACAGCCTTGGTGGGCGGCAAAGGCATTGGATGGTTCTAATGCAGTAGATGGTGACTATGAATCTTACTGGCTTTCAGAAGGTAAAGATACTGTAGCAGATTCTAGTAATCAGGCGTTGACAGTCGATTTAAAAGACACACATACAATTGGACGAGTAAAAGTTCAGTGGCAGACAGAGTATGGTAAGATTTGGGATTTACAGGTATCTGCTGACGGAACAAATTGGAATACAGTATATAGAAATATTAAGGGAAATGGAGAAGATGAAGACATTAACCTTTATGCAGAAAATGTAAGATACGTTCGTATTCAGGGTATTTTAATGGGACGTGGTTCTGGATATTCTGTCAGAGAAATTCAGATTTATGATTATCAGGAAGGGGATGAAAAGGTAGTTAATAAGATTCCTGAGATTCCAAAGAGCGAAGTCGTAAATGTTGGAAAAGGTAGTTATGTAATTGATGATGCAAACTTACTACAGCCTAGAGAACCAAAATATGTTACAAAGAATATTAAAGGTGCGATACCATCCAATGACTGGTGGACATCCATTGTATATACAAAGTACAGTGATACAATGCCGGGACTTCCAATGGTATATAAGTATACATCAACAGGATTGAATTTATATTATGCTGATGGAATTTATACACGTGTAGATAACGGTGGTATGGGGGCAGATTCTAAGAGTAATGATATTACAATTGGTGCATCTAATATTACAGGAGATACATCAGCGAAGTTAGATGGTTATGGCGACTGGTCAGTAGATGTATCATTTAGTGATGATGATACAGCGAAGATGCGTTCTACAATCGTAAAAGGTTCACCATATGTTTATACAACATTTACAGACAGAAATGCTGCTGAGTTAAATGTTGGTAATCTTGTGAAATTCTTTGATAAGAATGGAAATGAAATTCTCACAAAAGATGGTGAGAGAGTGACATTAGATCATTTTGGTGTGGAAGCAGCAAATGAAAGCGAAGCACCAGGAGATGGAAACAAGAAACAGTATCATTACTATGGTGTATATCTGCCAGAAAATTCAACAGTAATTAAGGTGGGTAATAAATTAAAAGTTAACTTAGGAAGCAATCAGAACTATATGGTAGTTGGAGCACTTTGTGTAGAACAGGCAATTCCTTTGTTATCAAAAGAATCTGTAACAAATGCAGAAACTGCAAAAGATGCAGATGCAGTAAAACAGCTTGAATTTATGTACAAACATGCTTATTCATATGTTACTTCAACAGAAGTAAATTATAATTATAATGAATCAAAAGCAACATGTACAACTGAATATAAATCAATTATAGATCAGAAGAGAACAGGAAATGGTATCGAGAATACAACATTAATGTGTATGATGCCTCACCAGTGGAAATACTCTGATGCAAGTTATGAGAAGGATGGAAATAAGGCTCTTTCTTATGCATCTGTCAGAGGTGATATGAGAATCCACAATGGAAACAATTTCTCATACAGCCAGAAATTCAGCGGAGTTATTCCACAGTATACAACACCGGATGAGTCAGACAGTTATGATAAAGAATGGATGTATGCATACCTTGAACAGTTTACAGACAGTGCTTTAAAATCATACTGGGTAGCAGATCCATACTGGCAGGGTAAGAAATCCCATCCAATTGCAATGGGAATTTTAATTGCTGATCAGTTAGGTGAATATGAGACAAGAGACAGACTTGTAAGCGTACTTAGAAAGATTATGGAAAACTGGCTGACATATGATGGAGCAGAAGATTATCCATATTATATGTATTATCATACAAGTTGGGGAGCAATCAGTGGTGACGGTGGTGACCATGGTATGGCAATTAACCTTTCCGATCATCACTTCTTATGGGCATACTTTGTATTCCCTGCAGCAGTACTCGCATCATATGACAAAGGTTTTGTTAATGATTATGGCGATATGATTGAAGTACTTATCAGAGATTGTATGAATCCGGATAAGAATGATGAACTTCTTCCATACATGAGAAACTTTGATGTATTCGAAGGACATTCATGGGCTGGAGGATATGGAGATAACAATAGTGGTAACAATCAGGAATCAGCATCAGAAGCAACATTTGCCTGGGCAGGGCTTTACTTATGGGGACTTGTAACAGGAAATGATACATACAGAGATGCAGGTATCTGGGGATATACTTCAGAAGTAAATGCAATTGAACAGTATTGGTTCAATATGGATGCAGGAACAGAGTTAGACAGTAACAACTGGGCACCGGGATATGGAACAAATGTGTATGGAGATCCAAATTGTAACTCACTTCCATATATTGGAATGGTTTGGGGCTTAGGCTACACAAACGGTACATACTTCTCAGGAAATCCATGTTGTATTATGGGTATTCATTTACTTCCTGTAACACCGGCTATTACATATATGGGTTACAGAAAGAGTACAGTTGACAGAATCTGGAGTGACTACGAAAAGATTCAGGTAGCATACCAGAAGAAGATTGAAAAAGAAGGTGCAGTTGATCCGGAAGGATGGTATCATATTCTTTGGCCATTTATGGCACTTAGTGATGCAGAAGGTGCAGCTAAGAGATTTGGTGATGAATATGCATCACACTTAAATGAAGAAGGAAATTACGTAGATGGTGTTCTTTCTACAGATGAGATGTTCAATTCATACTGGTATATACAGAATATGTGTGCAAAAGGTTACATCGATACAACAATCTGGAGTAGCGATTACACATCATACCAGGTATTTAAGAAAAATGGAAAATATACAGCAGAAGTATGGAATCCGTTTGATAAAGAAATAACAGTTCATTTTGCAAATGCTAATGGTGCACTTGGTAGTGTTAAAGTACCGGCACATGCTACTGTAGACTGTGATCCGACAAAGAATGAGGATAAGACAGTAGATGCAAATGGAAACAAGGTTAAGTATGAACCAGTAAAGGATTATGATCCTGTAAATAAAGTTTCAGGCGTTGTTGAAGCAGAAGATTATTATACAAACTTCAGTTGTGAGCCTGCAACAGACGCTAATGAAGGCGGTTATGTAGGATGGATTGATGATGGTGATTCATTAATTTATACAATCGACGTAAAAGAAGAAGCAGATTACGTGGTAGATTACCGTGTACAGTGTGTAAATACAGAAAAGAACAGTGCAATTAAGTTAAAAACAGATAATGACGATGATTATATTCTTACAACATACTTAGACAATTCTACAACTGAGTGGAAGAATGTTAAGGCTGATAAGACAGTTCATTTGAAAGCTGGAAAATATCAGATGAAGTTAATGTTAGTAGATGGTGGATTTAACTTTAATTATGTTAAGATTTACAAGAAGGGTACAAAAGCACCAATTGCTGCATCAGATGATGTGACAAAGGCTGATTTATCAGAATATCCTGAAATTTCATTAAATAGTGCAAAAGTAATTGATGTCACATCAGAAGCAAATGATGCAGGAAAAGCTGCAAACATGATTGATGGCGATTATAGTACAAGATGGGAATCAGTAGCAGAAGATCCACAGGCATTTACAGTTGAACTGGAAGGTGAACAGAAAATTGGTGGAATGAAGATTTACTGGGAAGGTGCAGCTGCAAAAAAATATGTAGTTGAAACTTCTACAGATAAGGTAAATTGGAGTACAGCGTTTACACAGAACAGAGGTAAAGGCGGTCAGGGTAACGGAGATGAAAATAGAAGCAGCGGACTAGAAGCAATTTCATTTGATAAGGTTATGACTGCTAAATATGTAAGAATTACATGTTTAGAAAGACTTACAGGATATGGTAATTCAATTTATGAATTAAAATTATATGGTAAGGGACCAGATCAGAAAGATAAGCTGGATGCACCAACAGCAAAGGCAGTTCTTGGAAAAGATGAAATCACAGTAAGCTGGAATGTTGTTGCTAATGCAGACAGTTATGTAGTTTACAGAACATCTCCTATGAACACAAACGAAGAAATTGCTACTGTAAAAGGAACAAGTTATACAGATAGTGATTTGAAGGAGAATGGAACTTACACATATTGGGTAGTTGCAGTTCCAAGAGATGGAAGTGATGATTACACAAGCAGTGAGTACAGTGCAGCAACACAAGAAATTGCTTATACAAAGATAGAGCAGGGTGGAGAAGAAAACCCGGGAGAAATCGTTGTTGACAGCAAGGATTTAGCAGCTGGAAAGACGGCAACTGCATCCAGCAGTGAAGGAGATAACGTTGATGCAAGATATGCAGTAGACGGTGATGCAAATACACGCTGGAGTTCTAAGTTTACAGATGATGAATGGATAAGTGTAGACCTTGGTAAGGTATACAGCGTAGGTAAGGTAGTTCTTACATGGGAAGCAGCTTACGGAAAAGATTATGACATTCAGGTTTCAACAGACGGAAATAACTGGACAACAGTTAAGAAGATGAGAGATCAGGATGGTGGAAAGCACACCGTTGAATTTGCAGCAGTAAATGCAAGACATGTAAGGATGCAGGGTATTACAAGAGCTACAGGCTATGGATATTCATTGTACAGCATGGAAGTATTCTCAGTGAAGGGCGGTTCAACAGAAACTCCTGGTGAAGAGGATATTACAGGTAAGAATCTGGCACAGGGCAAAGATGCTTACAGTTCAAGTAAAGAAGGTGACAATGTATCTGCAAAATATGCTGTA
>CAQBGY010000032.1 GCA_948759685.1 uncultured Eubacterium sp. | reverse complement strand
AAAAGTGCACTTATGATATTCGATAAGCATGCAAACTTAAAGTATAAGTATGGAAACAGGCACTTCTGGGCAGAGGGATATTATGTAAGTACAGTAGGATTGAATGAGGCAATAATAAGAAAGTATATTCAAGAACAGGAAAAGAATGATATTGCAATGGATAAATTAAGAGCAAAGGAATACGAGGACTCTTTTAAGGGTGAGCGGTAAGACAAATACCATTTTAAGGTCGGAGACGAGTCAAGGGCTTTAAGACTTGAACAAAGTGAAAGCTAGTGTTTTTAGGTGCTGGTAGGTAACTGCCTATTATAGGGGGGAACAAACCACCCGTTTGACGGGGTATGAATGCACTATTAATTCCCAATTTTACACTAAATGAACTAGGCACAAAACTGCAAGGAGATTAAATAATTACCTGGTTTTAAAAAGTGATATGATGAGAATGACCTATAAATTATGATAATATGTTGTGTGTTATTGTTGTTGGGATGTTCATCTCATATTGAAAAAATAAAAAGAGTGGGGAGTTTGATGGCGAAGTCAATATAGAGTAGAAACAAAATAAAAATAGACTAGATTTAGGCAAGAGATTTCTGAAATGTAGAGTTAAAAAAATAAAATACAAAATTTTAAAATAAACTGGATATTTTATCGGAAATGATATATAATTAAGGGACAGATGGTATATATTATAGTGATAAAAACGATAAAAAATCTGAAAAAAGTAAAGGGATGATGAAATGAAGCAAGCAAGTATTGTAAGGTTAATTGAATCAAAAATTGAGAATTTTAAGAATGTTAAGTATGGAGATATTAAATATTTTAACTATTCTAATGCCAATGTGCGAGGAATAATAAAAAAATCAGATATTAACGGAATATATGGACAAAATGGCTCTGGGAAAACAGCAATAATAGAAGCATTGGATATCTTACAAAAGATTATGAGTGGGACATCAGCAGATTATAATGAATATGCAGGGATGTTTAGCGAAAAAAAATCTGCAAAGGTAACAAATATTTTTTTTATTGAGAATAATGGAAAACAATATAAAGTTAAGTATGTTACTGTTTTGAAACCGGATAAGGATAATAAGCAAATTCAAATAGTATCAGAGGAATTAACATACTGGCAGAAAGGATCTTCTTGGAAATCAGAAAGAAATATTAAATTCTCTAATCCATTCTATAGTGAAGATTCTATTCTTGAAAATAAAGAAGCAAGTATTGAATCTGATTCTATAAAGAATATTTTGGAAATAAGATTTTTTAAATCAATTCAAAATATTGCTGTTATGTGTGCACAAAAAAATATATCATTATTTTTTAATGAATATATAGAGAAACACTATAATTCATTACAACAGAATGAAGAAGAGAAAATATTTTCTTCAATAGCAAAGGCTTTATTATATTTTGCAAGAGTTAGATTTCAAGTGGTTAAGGTTAATCAATTGGGTGCGAATTACTCTAATACAATAATTCCGATGAATGTTCAGCTTGAATCTGAAAATGAAATAATGCAGGGGTGCATTCCTCTGTTTATTAATGGTAGGGGTGAATTTCCAGATTTCATATTTGAAAAGATGAAAGATATAGAAAAGGCAATAAATATTGCGCTAAAAGCAATAGTACCTAATCTTGAAATAGAAATAGTTAAAATAGCTGAAGAAAAAAATAAAGAAGGAATAGTAATGATTCAGGCTGAAGTGTATTCGAATAGAGATGGAAAACGGTTTCTTGTAAAATACGAATCAGACGGAATCAAGAGAATTATTTCATTGTTAAGTTATTTGATTTCCTTATACAATAATTCAGGTGTCTGCTTGGTAGTAGATGAATTGGATGCAGGAATATTTGAATATTTGTTGGGAGAGATGATAGGAGTATTATCTAAAGAGGCTAAAGGACAATTAATATTCACTTCGCATAATTTGAGAATAATGGAAAAATTAGATAAGAAAAATATAATTTGTTCAACAATAAATCCTGCAAATAGATATATTTCGCTAAAGGGAATAGAAAAAACTCACAATAGACGTGATTTCTATATCAGAACACTTATTCTAGGTGGTCAAGAGGAAAAATTGTACGAAGATGTAGACCTTCAAGATATGGGGTATGCATTTAGAAGAGCTGGTTCTCCAAATACAAAAAAAACTAATTTAACTGCATTGGAGGAATTTATGCAAAATATTAATGACAATGATAATTAGGAGGGGTATCACTCATGAAGAAGGTTGTTATTTTTATTGTAGAAGGGCAAACTGACAAGAGAACTTTGGAAAAGATATTCAAGAAAATATACAGAAATAAAAATATACATTATGAAGTTACTGATGGGGATATTACTACAAATGATAAAATAAATATAAATAATGTAGAAAATGAAATATTCAATCTAATAAATGCGTATTTGAAGGATCAAAAACTTAAGGTAAGTGACGTATGGCAAATAGTGCATATATTTGATATGGATGGGGCATATATTCCAGATGACAATATTATAGAGGGAAGTAGTTCGAAATTTGTATATTCAACTACAAATATTAGTTGTAATAATATAGAAAAAGTTAAAGAGAGAAATTCTAAAAAGAGAACAATTATGGATTATTTATTAAAAGTTTCTACTATAAGAAATATTCCGTATAAATGTTACTATCTATCAAGCAATCTTGAGCATGCATTATATGACAAGTTGAATTTGTCTGAGGAAGAAAAGAGGGATTATGCAGATAATTTTTATGATATGTTCTTAGATAAAGAAATATTGTTTGTAGAGTTCCTAAATAAAGTTGTGGTGAATGGAGTTCCGGATTCATTTCCTTCGTCATGGAGATATATTAAGGAAGAGCTTCATTCGCTGGAAAGACATACAAATTTAAATCTATATTTTAAAGAAAATCCGATATTATAATAAATATATTTCAAAGATAAAAATGTGGCATTTGTACACTTATACGAATGTAAGTGTATGAATGCTTATTTTCTTTTATGTGGTAAAATATGTCATATCATGATACAATAAGATATCAAATTAGCATGATGAGCGGAGAAAATGGGTTGAAATAAACTCATTATTTTTAAAGAATTAACTTCCGATAATGAGAATTATCCCTTCTAAAAATAATAGATTCGTGCTTATTTTTTTTGATTATTCCTGCCCTAATAAGCGCTTGTTTTTCGGCTCTTATACGTTCCAACAATACCGAAGCAGGCTCGTCATTTTCATCTTGGGGTACAAGTTTTCCCATAACAGCTTCCTGTAAAATTGATTTTTTAAGGCGTTCAGGAAATCCATTGTTCAAAGTGTGAAGTTTTATGTTGTTAATTTCATATTTGTCTGTAAATGGTTTAATCCCTTTGATTTTCTCTACAATACGATACTGTTCATTTACAGGCGGTAGTGGAAATAATAAATTATGTAATGCATTTGCAGATAATCCTTTAATTCCTATTCCTTTTCCACCTATCCAACCTGCACATTTATACAAAAAAAATAAATAGTAATAATACTCTGTACATATCTTTGTATAGGCACGAAGCTTATGAATATGATTTTGAATTCTAATGTCATACTTAAAATTCCAGATAGCAGCACGTCCGATATCACCGCCCTCACACACTAATAAATCACCTTTGGTGGCAGTACATTTTTCAAGTTCAGACTGCTTAAAATACATCTGCTTTATATTATCTAACTCAAATCTATTCCAATATAGATTCGATGTGGTAATATAATCAAGCATTTTTCCATTCTTATTAGTTTGATTTAATGCTTTACCTGTATTATGTGCGAAAATTGTTCCAAGTCTTGCCCATTCCCAACTATCAGGTATATTAAACGGCACTTCATCCGCTATACACACGGGTTCATTATCGCCCACCTTCTCATAAGGCAAATTATCCCAATTAAATTAATAATAGAGACAGAAAAATGCAGAATAAAAAAGTGTTAGTAAATCCCGACCCACTTGTTAGTAAAAGTTATAGTAAAAATGCAAAAAGTCGTTGGAAAGTTATAACTTTTTTGCGTTTCAGAGTTTTAGGGAATAATCCCTAACGAGAAAAGGCGTTTTGGCCATAAAACGCGTATCTCGCAATTCCTTTAGAGAACTATGAGGAGCAGATGGAATTTGTAAATAAATTTGGCGTTGAGGAGAAGCATTCCCCCAAAAGGAGTGTAATGAACTCTTATTACAAATACAAATGAATTATAATATTTCTAAATCCGAGAGATAAAGAATTCTTGGATAGAAATAATTTATACTTAGGGGAGAGTTTAAATGATGGAATTTAAGAAAAATAAAAATGCACTTTTATCTGTAAAGGAGATGTGCAGTTATTGGGGAATAGGTCAGACAAACGCACGGGAACTTTTAAGCAATCCGAAGAACAACTTTACCATTTGTATTGGAAATCGTTTGTATGCACACAAAGAAAAATTAGATGAGTGGCTATTAAATCAAATTAGATAAACTGGTTTTTGTGAAACACCATGTAAGTCCTGTGACGAAATAAGGGAATAAAGTAAAAAGAATGTGAAATAGATAGGTTTAACTGATTGTGAAAGTCGGCTTTTCGTGATAATATAAAAAGGATATTTGATGATTCTATCCTGACTATTTCACATCAGGAAGGAAGCACAATATGAAGATGACAATGGATTTGTATTGTCATATGACAGATGATACATTGTTTGAAGCAATGAAGATGGTGGAGAAAGTGGTGTAGTAGCACTATTTCATAAAAAATAAGGGCAGAAATGCCTGTTTATAAAGGAGATTAAAAAAATGGAAGCATACAAGCAGGAATTTATAGAATTTATGGTAGAAAGTGACGTATTAAAGTTTGGAGAATTTACATTAAAGAGTGGACGTAAGTCTCCTTTCTTTATGAATGCAGGATTATATGTCACAGGAACACAATTACATAAACTGGGACAGTATTATGCAAAAGCGATTCACGAACATTACGGAGAGGATTTTGATGTATTATTCGGACCGGCATATAAAGGAATTCCTATCGGGGTTGCTACATGTATCGCATTCAGCGAATTATATGGTAAGGAAATCAAGTATTGTTCTAACAGAAAAGAAGCAAAAGACCATGGCGATGCAGGAATTCTTCTTGGAAGCCCGATCAAAGATGGAGATAAGGTTGTAATTATAGAAGATGTTACCACATCCGGTAAATCTATTGAAGAAACTTTTCCTATTATAAAGGCACAGGGAAATGTAGAGATTTTAGGTCTTATGGTTTCTCTTAACAGAATGGAAGAGGGCCGCGACAGTGATAAGAGTGCATTAGAAGAAATAAAAGAAAAATACGGATTTGATGCAAATGCCATCGTGTCCATGGCAGATGTTGTAGAACATCTTTATAACAAAGATTGTAATGGAAAGGTTGTAATAAACGACGAGATAAAGACTGCAATTGATAAATATTATGAGCAGTATGGCGCAAAATAAAATTCAGGGAGATTAAAAGTGACGAAAACAGATAGGAAAGTCCGGATTTTCGGTAGAATATTTTTTGTGTTGTATATGATACTTGCCCTATATTTTATGTTTTTTTCAGAAACATTGGACAGGACAATGGTAAGTGACGAATATCGGTATAACCTTACATTGTTTAAAGAAATAAACAGATTCTGGAACATGAGATATACGTATGGGTGGGATGTAACAATTGTAAATCTTTTAGGAAATGTAGTGTGTTTTATGCCGTTTGGTTTTTTGTTACCAACAGTATCAAGAAAGAAAATTTTTAAAAATTTTCTGAGTGTAACATTAATGGCGATGCTTTTTAGCCTAGGAATTGAGACAGCCCAGTTATTAATGAAGGTGGGTGCTTTTGATGTGGACGATATATTTCTGAATACAGTCGGAGGACTGGCAGGTTATATTTTTATGAAACTGACAAGAGTTAGAAAGCATATTTAGTAAAGTACAGTGAGTATTATGAATTTGAAATTTTGGGATAAAAAGAAAAAAATAAAATTAGATGAAAAAGAGGATAAGCCGGCAAAGCGTATACCTCTTCGCAAGTACACAAAAGGTGGAAAGATATCGTCACTGACAGCGTTAGGCAGTCTGGTAATGATTGTTCTGGCAGTGCTGATTTCTACTTTGATGAGGGGGCATGCAGGAATCTATGTTGGATTGATGCTGTTTGTTTCATTGATTGCTTCAGCCATAGGGTTTGGAATAGGCATTAAAAGTTTTGATGAAGAAAACAGGTTTATGAGATATACATACATAGGAACCATTGCAAATGCCGCAATATGGATTTTTATATTAGGAATATATTTAATTTTTGTATAACATTCAGCCATGCAAAAAGCTGAAAATTAAATGTTTGTCAGGAAGGGATTGTAAATGAATATTATTGATGAGCGTTATCAGATTGCGATAGACAGAATCAAAGAAATCAGAACAGAAGAAGTGGTAGATAAACAATATATAGAATATTTCTGTACAGTTTCACAGTTTATTTTAAAATTGGACAAGTTAAATAAGGACATAAAATCCAACAAATTAAAAAACGATACATTAGAACAGCTTCAGCATCAGAATGAAGAATTGTATCAGGATATTTATCCTGAAAATTACGCAAGAAGCTTTGCAAATCCTTCCTATGCAGTAAAAAATCTTGGAGAAGAGTATGGAAAGATTCTATGCTATCTTTATAAAAGTATACGAGATTTAATAGGAAATATTTATCGCCAGGAATTGGAGATTGTTACTTTACGAATCGAGTTGTTTATAGAAATTTATAATCATTTTGAAGACAAAGAAGAATTACAATATAGCAATATCAGAGAGAGTGTATATTCTTTTGAAAAAGATAATACAGAGATTTTTATGGAGCAGAAAGTAGATGAGGCGGTCAATCCTGAAAAACGTTTTGCGGTAGATATTGTTATGAATAGCGATTTGTCTGATATAAGATATCTATATCAATATGGGGAGCATGTGGGAGATAATGAAATTCAGATGGCAGAGTATCTTGACAGTCTGGAACAGGAAAAAATAGATTTACTTGCACATGTTTACACAGAAGGGTATCGCCGGGGCTTTGAGAACGCAGGAAAAGATTTGTCAATTAAAGAGACGGTGGATATTCGGTATAATATAGGATTTGAGCGGATTGTGAAAGCTGCGATTGCTGATTTTAAAGCAATGGGGCTTGAGCCGGTCATTTATCCCGGAGGATATAATACGACCATGCCGAACAAACAGTATTGGTTTGACCATAAGTTTGATGAGGCGTTATATTTGGATAAGGCCTTTGTTAAGCGCAAATTAGAAGTTACAAAACAGGCATATGAGGAAAGAAAAGAGCTCGCCGGGAAAATGGCTGGTCCGGCAGTGATTGAGATTTTCGGAGAGAATCCATTTGAGCCGGAAAATAAAAAAGAAGCTTTATCTTTTACGGAGGAGCAGCAGAAGTTAAGTGTGAATTACAGAACAGAATATGTACGTATTGTTCAGCAATATATCAAGGGAGAAGAAAGAAGTTTTACAATTATTGCTTTTCCGATTCCGGAGTTCGGTGATAAATTTGAAGAGATGTTTGATGCAACGGTAAAGATTAATACACTGGATGCAGACAAATATGGAAAAGTCCAGCAAAAAATTATTGATGCATTGGACAGGGCAGAATATGTGAGAGTTGTAGGAAAAGGAAACAACAAGACGTATATGAATGTGCAGCTGCATCATTTAAACAATCCTGAAAAGGAAACAAACTTTGAAAACTGTCTTGCAGATGTCAATATTCCTTTGGGTGAGGTCTTTACATCTCCTGTTTTAAAAGGAACAAACGGTGTTCTTCATGTGAGTGAAGTATATTTAGGCGAACTGAATTACAAAGATTTGGAGATTCGGTTTGAGAATGGAATGATAAAAGACTACACATGTAAGAATTTCGATACAGAGAAAGAAAATAAAAAATATATCAAAGAAAATGTAATGTTCAATCATGATTCACTCTCAATCGGTGAGTTTGCAATAGGAACAAATACGACAGCATATGTTATTGCGAATAAATATGATGTTGTATATAAACTGCCGATTCTCATAGTAGAAAAAATGGGGCCACATTTTGCAGTAGGAGACACATGCTACAGTTTCGAGGAAGACGTGAAAGTATATAATCCTGATGGAAAAGAGATTATCGCACGGGATAATGAGGTTTCGGCTTTGAGAAAAACGGACAGCAGGAATGCATACTTTGGATGTCACACAGACATAACCATTCCTTATGATGAATTGGGAGAAATTGTGGCAGTGACAGCAGAAGGCGAAGAGACTGCTGTTATTCAGGACGGAAGATTTGTTCTGGAGGGATGTGAAATATTAAACGAACCATTTGAAAATAATGAAAAAAAGTCATATAAGTGAATAATAAGGAAGATATTGTCTTTTCGAAGTCAAGGTTTTATGGTAAAATAAAGGTTGATTTTGATAAATAAAACTAAAAAGGAGAGCAACATGGCAAAAGTTGGTATTGTAATGGGCAGTGATTCAGATATGCCTATCATGAGTAAAGCAGCAGATATTTTGGAACAATTTGGAATAGAATATGAGATGACAATTATCTCAGCACACAGAGAGCCGGATATATTCTTTGAATGGGCGAAAGGTGCAGAAGACAGAGGTATTAAAGTCATAATTGCCGGAGCAGGAAAGGCAGCGCATCTGCCGGGAATGTGTGCAGCATTATTTAAAATGCCGGTGATAGGTATTCCAATGAAAACATCAGATTTGGGCGGTGTTGATTCTCTTTATTCTATCGTTCAGATGCCTTCCGGTGTGCCGGTTGCAACAGTAGCGATTAATGGTGGTATGAACGCAGGAATTCTTGCGGCACAGATACTTGCCACATCAGACGAAGAACTTTTAGCTAAGGTTAAGGATTATGCAGAACAGATGAAGTCTGAAGTAGAAGCAAAAGATGCAAAGTTAAAAGAAGTAGGTTATAAAAATTATTAAATAATATAGAATGTAAAAAGTCACAACACAAGATAGTTTGAAGTTGTAAGAAACATTTCACGAAAATCAGGAGGAAACAACAAAATGGATTACAAGAAAGCAGGCGTAGATATTGAGGCAGGTTATAAGTCAGTAGAATTAATAAAGGGTTCTATAAAGGAAACAGTGAGACCGGAAGTTTTAGGAGGCATTGGAGGATTTGCAGGTGCATTTGATATGAGTGCATTTAAAAATATGGAAGAGCCGATTTTAGTTTCAGGAACAGATGGTGTTGGAACAAAGATTAAGCTTGCTTTTGTATTAGATAAACATGATACAATCGGAATTGACTGTGTTGCAATGTGTGTAAATGATATTGTCTGTGGTGGTGGAGAACCATTATTTTTCTTAGACTATATTGCATGTGGAAAGAATTTTCCGGAAAAGATTGCAGAAATCGTAAAAGGCGTGGCAGAAGGCTGCAAGCAGTCAGGCTGTGCACTGATCGGAGGAGAGACAGCAGAGCATCCGGGCTTAATGCCTGAAGATGACTATGACCTGGCAGGTTTTGCAGTGGGCGTTGTTGATAAGAAAGATTTGGTTACAGGAGAAAATATTAAACCGGGTGACAAATTAATCGGTATCGCATCATCAGGGGTTCATAGTAATGGTTTCTCATTGGTTAGAAAAGTTTTCGATATGACAGAAGAGTCATTGAATACATATTATGATGAATTAGGAACTACATTGGGAGAGGCATTACTTGCTCCAACTATTATATATGTAAAAGCATTAAATGCAATCAGAGAAGCAGGTGTAACAATTCATGGCTGCAGTCATATTACAGGCGGTGGTTTTTATGAAAACATTCCTAGAATGCTGCCGGATGGTGTGAAGGCGGTTGTAAAGAAAGATTCATATGATATTCCACCAATCTTTACATTGCTACAGAAGACAGGTGATATTGCAGAAGAAATGATGTATAACACATACAATATGGGTATTGGAATGTTGCTTGCAGTGGATGAAAAAGATGTTGATACTACAATGAAAGCAATTGAAGCAGCTGGAGAAAAATGTTTCTTAGTTGGTGAGATTAACGCAGGAGAAAAATCCGTAGAACTTATATAGAAAGTACAGTAGAGTGAAGGTTTATGATTAGAGTAGGTGTTTTGGTATCCGGCGGGGGTACAAATTTACAGGCGATTATTGATGCGGTAAAGAATGGTGATATAACGAATACATCGTTGGAAGTAGTTCTCAGTAATAAAAAGGATGCATATGCATTAACCAGAGCAAAAGATAATAATATTGCAGCAGAATGTGTCTGCATCAAAGATTATGAGACAAGGGATGAATTTAATAGGGCGTTCATCGAAAAGATTGATGCATACAATCTTGATTTGATTGTTCTTGCAGGATTTTTAGTTGTATTACCACCAGAGTTCATCGCAAAATATAGAAATAAAATTATTAATATACATCCATCATTGATTCCGTCTTTTTGTGGAAATGGGTTTTATGGACTGCGTGTACATGAAAAGGCATTGGAGCGTGGGGTAAAGGTGACCGGTGCAACAGTTCATTTCGTGGACGAGGGCACAGATACAGGACCGATTATCTATCAGAAAGCTGTAGAGGTTCTACCGGGAGATACACCGGAAATATTGCAGAAACGTGTTATGGAGCAGGCGGAATGGAAAATATTGCCTGCAGCGATTAATGCAATTGCGAATGGTGAATTATAATATAAAGTAAAGAGGTACATTATGAAGGTTTTAATTGTAGGAAGTGGTGGAAGAGAACATGCGATTGCGACAGCGGTGGCAAAAAGTTCAAAAGTTAATAAAATATACTGTGCACCGGGAAATGCCGGCATCGGACAGATTGCAGAGTGTGTAAACATTGGTGCAATGGAGTTTGATAAGTTAGTGGAGTTTGCCAAAGAAAAAGAAATTGATTTGACAGTTGTCGGTATGGATGATCCATTGGTAGGCGGTATTGTAGATAAGTTTGAGGATGCAGGACTTAGAGTATTCGGACCAAGGAAGAATGCAGCTATTTTAGAAGGCTCAAAGGCATTTTCTAAAGATTTAATGAAAAAATACGATATTCCAACAGCAGGATATGAGAATTTTGATTCACCGGAAGCTGCAATGGAATATCTTGAATCTTCAAAATATCCGATTGTTCTAAAGGCAGATGGTCTGGCACTTGGAAAAGGCGTTCTTATTTGTAATACAAAAGAGGAAGCCATGGATGGTGTTAAGGAATTAATGCTTGATAAGAAGTTTGGCAGTGCAGGAAATACGATTGTAATTGAGGAATTTATGACAGGTCGTGAGGTTTCTGTATTATCTTTCGTAGATGGAAAGACGATTAAGATTATGACATCAGCGCAGGATCATAAGAGGGCAAAGGACGGAGACCAGGGATTGAATACCGGGGGAATGGGAACTTTTTCACCAAGTCCTTTCTATACAGAAGAAGTTGACGAATTTTGTAGAAAATATATTTATCAGGCAACAGTAGATGCGATGGCAGCTGAGGATAGAGAATTTAAAGGTATTATTTTCTTTGGACTGATGCTGACAGAAGAAGGTCCAAAGGTATTGGAATATAATGCCAGATTTGGAGACCCGGAAGCACAGGTTGTATTGCCGAGAATGAAAAACGATATAATTGATGTATTTGAGGCATGTGTTGATGGAGAATTGGATACAATAGATTTAGAGTTTGAAGATAATGCAGCCGTATGTGTGGTTTTAGCCAGTGACGGATACCCTGTTTCATATGAGAAAGGATTTGAAATTAAGGGGCTGGAACAGTTTGATAATAAAGAAGGTTATTACGTTTTCCATGCCGGAACAGCTTTGAAAGATGGAAAAATAGTAACGAATGGCGGAAGAGTTCTTGGTGTTACTGCAAAGGGAAGCGACTTAAAAGAGGCGAGAGCAAATGCTTATGAAGCAACAAAATTGATTGATTTTGATAATAAGTATATGCGCAGCGATATCGGAAAAGCAATTGATGAAGCTTAAATAAAAAAGCAGCAGTGAGTGGCACTGTTAAAATACGATGAAGGAAACAAAAGTGAAAAAGTGTATTGTGAATCAATTTAATGCGATACGTAGAAAGGAAAAAGACATGAAGAAAATAAAAAATCTGTTAATGATGACAGTGGTTGTATCTACAATGATGATAGCTATGGTTTTTTCGGTTCATGCAGATGAGACTACAGATTTATCAGAAATGAAGGTATATGGTGTTAATGCTTCAGGAACGAAAACAGAAGTACCTATGAGTTTTAATGCAACAACATATGAGTATGATCTGACGGTGAAATCTGATGTGACATCTATCGAGATAGAGGCAAAGACAAAAGATAGTACTTCAAATTGGATTATCGAAAAAGATGGCATTAATACAAAAATGGATACGGGCATGAACAAGACTATCGTGGCTGTAACATCAAGGGCAGGAGTTGTACAAAAGTATACTTTAAACACAAAGAAATTAACAACAGCTGAGGAAGCTACGTATAAAGAGCCGGAAACAGAAGCAAATAAAGTTACAAAGAAAACTGCAACTGATACATCTGTAAAAGTTGGAAAATCTAAAATGAAAATCACTTCATCCTTTGGCAGTGACAAAATTCCTGAAGGATTTAAGAAATCCACACAGAAGTATAAAGGCAAAAAATATACCGGAATTAAGGGTGAAGTAAAAGATATTACAGCATTTTATCTTTATGGAGATGAGAATGAGGGATTTTATATTTATGATAAAGATAAAGATAAGTTCTATGCGATGTCCAACATAAAGATAAAGAGCAGAATGTACACAATTGTACAACCGAAAGAAACAGATGGTATTGTTGAAGCATATAAGAAAAAGAAAGTGACTATCATTGATCAGGAAATTAAAGCATGGGCACTTGATGAAGAAGAAGGAATGTATCTTGTTTATGCAATGAACTGGAATGGAGATACAAACCTATACTGTTATGATGACAATGAAAAATGTTTCCAGAGATATCTTACTTCTTCTGATGCCAACAAGCAGTCAGAGGCGGCAGCAAAAGCTTATAATAAGCTGCAGAAAGATTATAATAAGCTGGTAGATAAATATAATGTCTTAATTAAAATTTTGTGTGGTCTTGTAATAATTATTATTATATTAGTTTTCGTTGTGATAAATCTTGCTTTAAATAAGAAAGAGAAGAAGATTAAAAATGATGACCATTATTCATCAGATGATGAAAGCAATGAAAAGTTATCTAAAGCAGAAAAAAAGGCTGCAAAAAAAGAAGCAAAGAAAGAGAAAAAGAATCAGAAATATGAACAGGATGATGACGATATTGATTCAGGAATTGCAATTGGGCAGGAGGAAGAAAAAAAACAAAAGGATGAATTAGAAGCAGGCATACAAGATGATTTAAATAAAATCGGTGATGAAATTGAAGCGGAAATATCCGGAGAAATTTCAGAAGATGATGTTTCACCTATTGTAGACTTAGAAGATGAAAATAAATCAGAAGAAGTTGAAGCTCTTGAAGAGGATGCAAGTGAAGTTGAGAAAGTTCCAAAAAGAGGGATTCTTGGCAGAACACCAAAATCAGTTCCGTATGGAGATGAGCCGACTTTTGGAACAGATAAACAGTCTGAAGAAGGATTCTACGGTGGAGAAGTAGATGAAGAGGATGAGGTCTTTATTGATATTGTAGATGATGACGATGATGTACAAGATGCAAAGAATGATGCTGAAGTTTCTGAGAACGCAGATGATGAAGAGGACTTAAAAGAGACAATGAAATCATTGTTACCGGATGAGCAGGATGATGACGATGATGATGATTTTCAGTTTATTGATTTAGATTAACGTATGATGATAAAGGGTAATTCTTGAATAATAAAGAATTACCCTTTATTTAAAAAATTTTAAAATAATGGACACATTTTAGGAATATAATGTGGTTCTAAAAACATCATGGAGGAATAGACATGGGAAGTAATAAGTTTACCAGACAGACAGTAGAGGCTATTGGTTATGCAAAAAATGCGGCTATTGATCTGGGGATGAATTACATTGGTACAGAGCATATATTAGCTGGAATATCGAAGGTTACAGATGGTGTGGCAGCTAATATTTTATATAATTACAATTTAGTCTACAATGATATTATCTCTGCTATCGAAGAAGATATGGGAATAAAGTCAAAGGTTCGGTCGAAATCCAGAGCAAAGAACATTATGCCTTCTAACAGGGCACATTCATTAATGGGAAGAGCAGCACAGGAAGCATTGGAACAGGGATTGCCACAGATTGGTACGGAACATCTGTTGTTAGCTATCATAGCAGATACTGATTGTGAGGCGTACTGCATATTAGCTAGTTTTGGTGTTAATATGAAAAAAATTTGTGCTGATATATTGAGACTTACTAACAGAGATGTCAGTGATGTAAAAAAATATATTAAACCTGAAAAAAAAGGAAGAGCAAGTTCTAATACATCAACTCCTACATTAGAGAAATATGGAAGAGATTTGACGGCAGAGGCAAAAGCTAATAAGTTGGATCCGGTTGTGGGACGTGAAAATGAAATACAGAGAATTATACAGATTCTTAGCAGACGAACAAAGAATAATCCGTGTCTGATGGGAGAGCCGGGAGTGGGAAAGACTGCGATTGTAGAAGCTATTGCCTGGCGTATTTGTGAAGGAACTGTGCCAAAAACAATGTCGGGAAAGAGAGTGTTTAGTCTGGACTTATCAGGTGCAGTAGCAGGGTCAAAGTATCGGGGGGAGTTTGAGGAACGCCTGAAAAAGATTATTGATGAAGTTGAAAATTCAGGGAATGTAATTTTATTTATAGATGAGATTCATACAATAATTGGTGCCGGTGGGGCAGAAGGTTCTATGGATGCTTCAAACATATTAAAGCCATCTTTGACAAAAGGGGAATTACAGATTATCGGAGCAACTACTATTTCAGAATATCGGAAATATTTTGAAAAAGATGCGGCTCTTGAGAGAAGATTCCAGCCGGTACATGTAGAGGAGCCTACTGAGGAGCATGCAGTAGAAATTTTAAAGGGATTGAGAAGTTCTTATGAAGAGTTTCATAATGTGAAAATCACTGATGAAGCAATTCATGCAGCGGTAAAACTTTCGTCAAGATATATCAACGACAGAAATCTGCCGGATAAAGCGATTGACTTAGTAGATGAAGCATGCTCAAAGATAAGAATCCGTGAAGTGCCAAAACCAAAGGCCGTAAAAGAACGTGAATTGGATGTAGCAGAATTGAATTTAGAATTAGAAATGTGTATCAGGCATTCTGATTTTAAGATGGCTACAGAGATAAAAAAAGAGTTAGATAAGGCTCAAAACAGATTAAGTCGTGCGGTTGCAAAATGGGAAGGCAGATCGGAAGAGCATAAGCCGGAAATAACAGAAAGCTCTATCGAGGATATTGTTGCTATGTGGACAGGGATTCCTGTGACTAAGTTAGAAAAAAATGAGCAGAAGCGTCTTCTTGATTTAGAGAACATTCTTCATAAGAGAATGATTGGACAGGAAGAGGCAGTCAGTGCTGTAGCAAAAGCGGTAAGAAGAGGACGTGTAGGATTGAAAAATCCGAACAGACCAATTGGTTCTTTTTTATTCCTTGGTCCTACAGGTGTAGGAAAGACAGAACTTTCAAAGACTTTAGCAGAGGCAGTGTTTGGTACAGAGGATTCCATTGTCAGAGTAGATATGTCGGAGTATATGGAGAAACACAGTGTATCAAAACTGATAGGCTCACCTCCAGGGTATGTTGGGTTTGAGGACGGAGGTCAATTATGTGACAAGGTCCGCCAGAATCCTTATTCTGTAGTTCTGTTTGATGAAATTGAGAAGGCACATCCCGATGTGTTTAATGTTTTGCTTCAGGTATTAGATGATGGACATATTACTGATTCTAAAGGAAGAAAAGTGAGTTTTAAAAATACAATCATTATTATGACAAGTAATGCAGGGGCGAACCGGATTGTGGATCCAAAACGTCTGGGATTTCGTCAGGGAGATACAGAGAAACAGGATTATGAGAAAATGAAGTCCAGTGTCATGGAAGAAGTTAAACAAATGTTTAAACCAGAATTTATTAATCGAATTGATGACATTATTGTATTCCATACATTATCTGAAAATGAAGTGAAAAATATTGTGGGGCTGATGTTGAAAGGCCTAGCAAAACAGGTTCAGGAACAGATGGATATTTATTTGACATTTACGGCGGGTCTAAAGGCGTACATTGCAAAGGAAAGTTATGATAAAAAGTATGGGGCAAGACCGTTAAGGCGAATGATTCAGAATAAAGTGGAAGATCAGCTTGCAGAGGAAATACTGGCTGGAAATGTGTGCAAAGGGCAGCAGGTCAGTGTCGGATACAAAAATAATCAGGTTAATTTCACAGTGAAAAGTTAAGTAATGGAAAGTGTAAAAAAATGATGTAAAATTTGACATGATATGATAGAATATCTTATAAGATAAAGTCGCTCAGGGCGAATGAAAACAGGAGGATGAAATGGCAATTATAAAGGAATTAATCAAAAAAGAAAGTAATGGTACAATCAGTTTTGGAAATTATCAGTTAAGTGAGAAAAAGAAGCTCTCAGATTTTGAAGTTTCCGGTGATATGTATAAAGTAAAGACATGGAGTGAGATTACAAAATTAGAGAGAAATGGTACTTTCGTTTATGAATCAATTCCGGGTACAGCAGTAAATGTATTTAAGGAGACAACAGATGAAGTAAGTTTTTTTGTGGATGGCACAGGTAATACACAGATTACTTTAGAGTTAGAGTCAAATAAAGAATACAAAGTTATTGTTGGGGAGAGAGAACTGGGAGTTTCAAAAACAGATATTGGTGGAAAGCTTACATTTGATGTGGAACTTCAAGAGGGTGCTATGGCAATGGTAAAGGTCGTAGCAGCATAAAGTGAATATATGAGCAGAATGTCGCATCAATCGTTTTGTTGGAAGAGAAAGTATTCCGACAAAAGACTTGATGCGACATTCTTACTTTTAAGCAGAAAGAGAAGGAAGAGTGAAATATGGCAAAATCAGATAAAACAGTATTTTTTTGCAAGGAATGTGGTTATGAATCTGCGAAATGGCTGGGACAGTGCCCGGGATGCAGAGAAGTGGGTACTTTTGTTGAAGAACCAACCGGCCCGAGAAATAAAATCGTCAGGCGCAGCCTTTTGAACAGTATGCCGGTAGTCATTAATGAAGTAACTGCAAATGATGAAGAGAGAATCAGTACAGGGTTTAGTGAACTTGACCGTGTACTGGGTGGTGGTGTTGTTCCCGGTGGTCTGATTCTCGTCGGCGGAGACCCTGGGATAGGGAAGTCTACATTACTTTTGCAGGTTTGCAGAAATATGTCAGGTGATGGAAAGAAAATTCTTTACATATCAGGTGAAGAGTCTTTGAAACAAATAAAGCTTCGTGCCAATAGAATGGGAGAGTTCTCAGATAATCTAAGTCTCTTGGCTGAGACAAGTCTGGATGCCATTGAAGCTGTTGTTGTGGAAACAAAACCGGATGCGGTGGTAATTGACTCTATCCAGACAATTTTCAGGGAAGATATCAGTTCGGCACCAGGTAGTGTCAGTCAGGTAAGAGAGTCTACCAATACATTAATGCAGATGGCAAAGGGAAACACAATTCCTGTCTTTATTGTAGGACATGTGACAAAAGAAGGAGTTGTTGCAGGTCCCAGAGTATTAGAACATATGGTTGATACTGTTCTTTATTTTGAAGGAGACAGGCATGCTGCATATCGTATTTTACGTGGTGTAAAAAACAGGTTTGGTTCAACGAATGAGATCGGTGTTTTTGAAATGCGGGAGGATGGTTTGCAGCAGGTGTTGAATCCGTCAGAATTTATGTTGGAGGGAAGACCTACAGATGCATCAGGTTCTGTCGTTTCCTGTCTTATGGAAGGAACCAGACCGATTCTTGTTGAGGTGCAGGCGTTGATTAATCATACTGCATTTGGGATGCCTAGGCGTACTTCTGTTGGAACAGACTATAATCGTGTGAATCTTTTGATGGCAGTTATTGAAAAGAGAATCGGCATACAGATGGGAGATTACGATGCATATGTAAATGTGGCAGGAGGAATGAAAATTAATGAACCGGCAATGGATTTAGCATTAGTTATGGCTTTAATCAGCAGTTATAAAAACCATGCAGTGGATTCCGGAACATTGGTATTTGGTGAAGTTGGTCTGTCGGGCGAGGTTCGTGCGGTATCTCAGGCGGAGCAGAGAGTGATGGAAGCAAAAAAATTAGGATTTAAACGATGTATTCTTCCGCAAGTGTCTATGAAGGCAATGAAAAAAATAGATGGAATTGAAGTTGTGGGGGTAAGTAATATCAGGGAAGCCGGGGAAATTTTAGCATAAGTCATAAATAATAATTCTTAAAAAAAAGAGCATATTATTTTAAATAAAACACAAATCTCAAATTGTTATCGCTTTTCTCTCAAAGTTATATAAATAATATTTGATATTATCATATCCAGGTATAAAAAAGTAATACCTTGTTTATTATGAGAGGAGAAAACATTATGAGAAAACTAAATATTGTTATTGCAGGAATCATGCTGGCTTGTATAGGAATGTCAGGTTGTGGTAATACCCAAAATGTATCAGACAAAACAACACAGCCTGTAATAGAAAAGGTGCAGGAAAAAGAAGTTGCAGTTAGTTTAAAGAGTATTGAAAACAGTTACAAACAAATGAACGAAGTTTTTTCACAGAAGTTTCAGAATAATGTATTAGAACAGATAAATACATTAAAAAAATCCGGCAGTTACAGTATAGATAAACCGTTGGTAATATACAATCCATTTGGAACAGTTGATAATGGTTTATATCTTTATTTTCAAACAGAAGATGCATCGTATATAGAGTATACTGTTGAAACAGAAGGGTATGGTTCCTTTACGAGAACGCTGAATAATGATTGTGAAAATAATTTAGCTACCGAGCATGAATATATGCTTATTGGTTCAATTCCGGGTCAGAAAAATAAAATTACATTAAACCAATATAATAAAGAAAATCAATTAGTATCCACAATTAAATTTGATTATAATGCTCCAGAATTGGCAAATGATTATGGATATCAATGCAAAATGGAAAAAGGAGACAGTTCCCAGGCACTGTCTGATGGTCTGTATGTATCGTTTAGAAATGTATATACAAAAGCCGAAAAGGGGGATGAGGCAGGTGTCGAGAAAAAATCCGACTATTATGGAATGTCAATGTTTGATAATGATGGTGTCATAAGATGTATTATGCCGATTGAAAGTTTTATGACACACAGGTTGGTGTTTGATGAAGATGGTGGTTTATACTACGCTGCGAGTAAATATAAACTGGTAAGAATGGAAAGAACAGGTTATGTTTCAAATGTATATAATACAGGTAATTATGGTCTTCATCATGATGTAATTATGGGAGAAAACAATAAGATTATCCTTTGCGGAACAGGAAAAAGCGGTGAAAGTGAAGAGGATCTGATAATAACAATAGACAGAGTGACCGGCGAAGTTGAGAAGATGGTTGACTTTAGAGAAATGTTTTCTGAATATTATAATAATACAACATGGGGAAAATTTACAAGTAAACGCTTAGACTGGTTTCATATTAATGGCATGACATTGACAGATGAGGGCGATTTGATTATCAGCGCAAGAGAAATTTCTATTATTCTAAAGATAACTGATATATATAATGAGCCAAAGATTGAATATATATTAGGTTCAGACAACTTTTTTAAGGATACAGAATATGAGAAGTATTTATATAAGCCGGTTGGAGAAAAGTTCTCTTTACACACCGGACAGCATTCTGTTGATTATATAACTGATGAGAGGCTGGAAAAAGGTCAGTATTATTTAACGCTTTACAATAACAATATG